>CALBVQ010000147.1 GCA_937969485.1 uncultured Saprospiraceae bacterium
GATGAGTTTCAGAAAAAGCGTAAGGTCAGTAAAATGACTTATCCATAAAATAAACAATAGGCTGCGTAGCTCAACTGGATAGAGTACCTGACTACGGATCAGGAGGTTGAAGGTTCGAACCCTTCCGGAGTCACTTTAAAAATGAAATAAAAATAAACCTGAAGTAATGTCTAGAATTTGTCAGTTAACAGGAAAAAGACCGATTAGTGGAAACAATGTTTCTCACTCAAATCGTAAAACTAAAAGAAGATTCTTACCGAATCTACACACTAAGAAGTTTTATATTCCAGAAACGGAAGAGTATATTACTTTAAAAGTTTCTTCAACAGCTCTACGTACTATTAACAAAAATGGTATTTATGAGTATTTGAAAGAATGTAAAAGAAAAGGCTTCGACGTTGGAGCTAATCTATAATTAATAGGACTAGAGAATTTATAACAAATGGCAAAGAAATCTAAAGGTAATAGAATTCAGGTTATTCTTGAGTGTACAGAGCACAAGACATCTGGTATGCCTGGTACTTCAAGATATGTAACACAAAAGAATAGAAAAAATACTCCTGATAGACTAGAGCTAAAGAAGTACAATTCTACACTTAAGAAAATGACTGTTCATAAAGAAATAAAATAATATTATGGCTAAAGTATCGAAAAACTCCAGAGTAGGACAAAGAGCAGCAAATGCTGGTTCGGGAAGAGACTTTGTAAAAGTGATAACTTCCGTAAAAGACCCTAAATCAGGGAAATACTCGTACAAAAATGTGATGATTCACAAAGACAAGGTAAAAGAATATCTTGCGGCGAATAAGTAATCGCATTTACTAAAAGACTTAGAAAGATCATATGATAGATTTAGGCATTCCACTTTTGTGGAATGCCTTTAGTCGTTTGTACCTACCCTATCGAGATAATAACTAAACTATTGCACCAAGTCGTGATTCTGAACAACAGTTACATGGATTGTACGTGAAAATTGTGGCTAAAAATATTGAAGTTATAGCTACCTGTCCTTCCAAGATCCATTCGGTTCGTTAATCTCTTTGGCTGATTTGAAACCACTAGCACAGAAATGTACTTCAAGGGTTGACAAAAATACGCATGTCACTTTTCACACAAGTAGGAAAAACAATTGAATTGGTCGAAAAGCATTACATTTTAATTACTTTTGGAGAAACAAACTTTCCATTTTTTTGTAAATACATTTAGCTGTCATTTACAACTTGGGATGATTCATACTATAAATTAGATAAATGGGATTTTTTAATAAATTTTTCACAAACGATAAGAAGGAAGAACTAGATGCTGGGCTAGAAAAAACCAAAGACAATATCTTTGGGAAACTCTCTAGAGCAGTAGCGGGAAAATCAACTGTGGATGAAGAGATTCTTGACGAATTAGAGCAAATATTAATTTCGTCTGATGTAGGACTAGACACTACTGTTCGAATCATAGAAAGAATAGAGGCGCGAGTAGCACGTGACAAGTATATAAACACATCTGAGTTAAACAAGATCTTAAAAGACGAAATTGTTACATTACTCGCTGAGAACAATAACGAGGATTACGATGATTTCCTACCTCCTAATCACACTAAACCGCATGTCATACTGGTGGTAGGTGTAAATGGTGTAGGAAAAACAACAACGATTGGAAAAGTTGCTCATGCTATGAGGCAGAAAGGTAAAACTGTGGTATTAGGAGCTGGAGATACATATAGAGCTGCAGCAGTAGATCAGCTAAAAATTTGGGCAGATAAAGCAGATACTCACTTTGTGAGTAAAGGGATGAATACTGATCCTGCCGCTGTGGCTTATGAAACTACAGATTATGCTGTGAAATTTGGTATTGATGTAGCAATTATCGACACTGCTGGAAGACTACATACAAAAACTGGCTTGATGAGAGAGCTGACCAAAATTAGGAATTCCACGGGAAAAAGACTTGAAGGTGCACCTCATGAAGTACTACTTGTTCTTGATGCGACTACAGGACAGAATGCAATTGAGCAAGCCACTGCTTTTAGTGAAGCAACTGACGTCACTGCACTTGCCTTGACAAAACTAGATGGAACAGCCAAAGGAGGCGTAGCAATAGGAATAAGTGATCAATTTAAGATACCAATCAGATTTATCGGTGTTGGTGAAGGGATCGATCAACTACAAATATTCAACAAAAAAGCGTTCGTTGATAGCTTATTTGACCAGTCTGAACGCAAGAAAGAAAAGTCCGATTACGAAATAGAAAGCATTAAAGATAAGAGCGAGTAGTGTCAAACGTAATTCCAGAAAAAAGACTTTGTCCTATAAAAGGAGCTCGTTTTTCCTAATCAGGTCAACGAGATTAGCTGGTTTTCAATCAGAATCTTATTAAGTTTTACTTTAGGCGAGGCGAAAAAGTAGCCGATCAAATACACAAGACTGGCACGAAGACAAATGCCTCGATAGAAATTACAAATGAATACTACTAAAATATTGGCTGAGATGCATAAGCAAAAGATGTTTTAGTTACACAAACTATTTCTTCTTACGAAGCTTTCAGTTAGCTAAGTGATGAGGTTTATCTGTTTCATATTTTGCAGGCTCGAGATTTCATAGAGCCCAAGGTTTTGAAAAGTGATCTAGGAAGCAACCGAGGGTCGCTAAAAAAGATTAGATGAATAGAGAAATATCAAAAGAACCGTCTCTCATTCTCTATACAATTCAATAAAACAAAAAGCAACAAGTGATAAGCTGAATTGGAAGATGAAACGGGAATAAATTTCGATTATAACTCCCATTTAATATGTTGTTTTATTCATCTTTATACTAAATCTATTCTTATACCAATTTCACTTCTACAGGTGAAGTGAATTTTACCTTATTCTTAGCGATTTACAGTATTAAGAATAGGCACAATTCATTGACCTTGGCAATACTTTAAAAACAGTTATTATGAAAAAATTACATCGTACTACTTTTTTCTTTAGTTTCTTTTGTCGGTTTTAGGCACTGGAATCAATTAGAAAACACCATTTTTGGTTATTCCGAAGGAATGGCATTGAGTGTATTCAACTATGTAGTGGTCTAACTGATAAAGTATAAGAAAATAATACCTTAAGACCATAACTGTGCAGAACGATTGGTATGCGAATGTTAAAATTTAGTACTTCAGGCAGCAAATTATGGGCTGGAGTCATTTAATATTAGATAACCTCTGAACAAATACGAACAAAATGAAAATTAAATCTAGCTTCTATCTCCTATGTGCGCTATTACTTGCTTTTTATTCCTTTTCGGGAAACCCACCTAATGGACGTACTGGAGCACCTGGAGAAAGCACCTGTGCTGCTTCTGGCTGCCACGATTTCCCAAACTCTAACTTTTCAGGAAGTGTTGTGGTTTCAGGGCTCGACAACGAGCTTGTCCCTGGCCAAATGTACAACCTCACAGTTACTGTAACAGACGATAATCTCAACGCAGTAAGAGCTGGATTTCAACTAACTAATGTTGGTCCTGACGAAATGGCTACAGTAGGAACATTTTCTAATCCTTCAGGCAACTCAACTATTACTCCGAGTGGTGATCGAACTTACCACGAACATAGTCCAGCCCAAGTTTTTAGTGGAGGAATAGCAACTTTTACCGTAGATTGGACAGCACCTAGTTCGCTAACTGACGGAAATACAATAGATTTTTACATGGCTTCAGTGATAGGGAATGGATCAGGTAGTTCAAACGATATAGTAGTAACTAACGTAGTAAATACCTCAATGCCTGTCTCTTCGGATCCTTTAGAAATCGCATTAATAAACTCTAGTGATCCATTGTGTAATGGGGATAACAATGGTATGGCTACTATTGAGATAACTGGAGGTACTCCACCCTATGACATTTTATGGCCAAGTGGTGAAACTGAAACTCAAGCCACAATGTTGGCTGCTGGTATAAATACTGTAGAAGTAACAGATGCAGATTTAGAAACTATATCTCTTGATGTACTACTAGACGATCCAGAAACTATTCTTGATAACTTAATCATTGCACAAGATCCTAACTGTGCCGATGAAGCATCAGGTTCAATTACTGTAGATCCGACAGGCGGTACAGGAAATCTAATTTTAACTTGGAGTACTGGTGAAAATACTAATACGATTTCTGATTTAGTAGCTGGCGACTATAACCTCGATATAGTGGATCAAAACGGATGTACGGCAAGCTTTACTTATACTCTTGTAGACCCGGATCTTATTATGGATAACCTAGTTGGAATTCAAAACCCAGCTTGTGCTGAAGATGCTACAGGTTCAATAACAGTCTTACCAACAGGAGGGACAGGTAACCTTTCATTAGTTTGGAGTACAGGAGAAAACACAAACACCATTTCTAATTTAACTGCAGGAATATATACCTTGCAGATAGTTGACGAAATGAATTGCGTAGAGAATTTCAGTTACGATGTAGTGGGACCTGCGGCAGTCAATGCCAGTATTGTTCAAGAATCTCCGTTGTGCTTCAATTCAACTGGAAGTTTAAGTGTTGAGACAGACGCCGTTAATCCTATGTTCTTGTGGAGCAACGATGCAGAAACCATGACAATTACGGATGTACCAACTGGGGACTATACAGTTACAGTAACAGACGAAAGTGGATGTACAGCTATTGCTAGCTACTCGAATCCGTATGTTGCAGAAATTGCGATAACCTTCAACGTAAGTGGAACTGCACCTCCATATACACTTCAGTCAAATCCTTCAAATGGAGTAGAACCATATGACTTCCTATGGAATACTGACGAGACAACTCAAGAAATTACAGGACTAGATAATGGAACTTACACTGTAACAGTTAATGATTTCCTAGGCTGTAGCCAAGTTGCTAGTATTGAACTACAAGCGGACTGTGAATTTACAGTTTCAGATTCAATCGTAAACAATTTATGTGCAGGTGATTCTTTGGGTGCAATCTATACAATGATAAGCAGTGCAGATGGAGCTGAAATTGAATACTTATGGAATACAGGAGATACAACCAGTAGTATTATTAATTTAGAGGCAGGGTTGTATAGTCTTACCTATACCGCTGAACTGTGCACAGAAATTCTAGAATTCACCATCTCAGAGCCCGATCCAATCACTACAAATTTCACAATCGTACAACCAACTGAGCAAGAACCAAACAGCGGCTCAATAACTGTCTCAGCTACTGGAGGTACTGCGCCGTTGATACTGGAATGGTTTCCTGGTGGTGAAGGCAACATGATTGACAGTTTAGAAGCAGGTGAATATGTTTTAATTACTACCGATCAGAATGGATGCCAAAGAACGGATACCGTTATATTAGAGCTTCTGCAATGCATACTTGATTTTTCTGTATCAACTGATACCATCTTCTGTGAAGGTGATTTGGCAACTGCAAGTGTAATAATCAATTCTTCGCTAAGTGACAATCTCACAATAGAATGGAGCACTGGAGATTCGACGGAAGTTGTTTCGATGCTAGTACCAGGAAATTATGCAGTAAGCGTTTTTGATAGTCTAGGTTGCATGGATTCAGTGAATTTTGCGATACAACCTCACGAAGATGCTATAATTTCAATAGATTCTATCACAACAATATCTTGCGATGATACGCTAGCTTTTGTGGAAATTGACGTATCGTGGAATCATGGACCGTTCTCATACCTGTGGTCAAATGGAGATACCACGGAAGTAGCAGATAGTCTTTTGGCAGGGGAAATATCAGTAATTGTCACAAATACACAAGGATGTATTGCAAATGACACCTTCCTTATTATTGAAGAAGTAGAAGAAGCCCCATCAATTGAAGTATCAACTACTACAATTTACCTAGATAGTATGGGTAACTTTGAAGGATCACCTGCAGTAGCCACACAACTATTCGGTTCTTGTACTGACAGTTTATATGCTACCGTTGATTCTCTAGTTGCGAGCTGTAGTGATCTGGGTGATACTCTAGCCCTCGACGTGTTCCTTAACAACTACGATCAGGTAATTGATACGGTCCAGGCAGCGATCTATGTTGTTGACACAATTGCACCCTATAGCTCGATTGGAGGAGATACAGTTACGCTTGGAGCACAATTATGCGGACCTGGATCAGTAATAATTAATCTTGAATTAGACTCAACAAACATTTTTGATAACTGCCCAATTGAAAACCTACCAGGTGAAATAAGCCTCTTGTTCATGATTACAGAATCGAAAATTTATTGTGATACTGTAGTTATAGCAGACGCTTCAGGCAATTCGACTGACATTGTTTACTGTATCGATGGCGTCATTCCCACACCAATTGAAGTAGAAATTGATGTCCTGCCTGTAACGTGCTTTGGTGGTGCGGATGGATGCATTGAAATAGAACTAAGTGGCGGTATAAATCCGCAGGTTTATGCTGATACATTATGTCCTTTGCCTGCTGGATCCTATAGTGTTTTCATTGATGATGATACAGGATGCTTTTTCGAAGAATTGACTGTTGAAGTTAATCAACCTGCCGAGTTGATTATTACTGAAGTTGACAAAATGAATGAAACTCCAGGAGAAAGTGACGGCTTCATTGACGTGGAGGTTAGTGGAGGAGTTGAGCCCTACTCATATGTATGGACGGAAAACGGCGTAGAAATTAGTAATGTAGAAGACTTAGTTAATTACCCATCTAGCCAATACGTACTTACAGTTACTGATGCCAATGGTTGTGTTACAATTCTGAATACATTCATTGATGTTGTTGATGCTATCTTTACTCCTGAACTTTCTAAGATCAAGGTTTTAGAAAATCCATTTTCGAATCAACTCGTCTTAAACAACGTTCCATTTGGTAGTAATATTCGTATCACAAATACGACCGGAAGTAAAATGGATCAATTACGAAGTACGGCTGAGAATGTTTCGATTTCATCAGAAAAATGGCCTTCTGGAATCTACTTTGTGACAATTGAAGTGCAAGGATCGATTCGTTCATTCAAAGTGATAAAGCTGTAAACCGCGATACAGAATATCAGTAACTATACTGTGTATTAACAATGTGTACAAACTATCAGCCTCTAAAGCAAGGCATTCTGTTCATAGATTGACAGTAAGTTAAGTACCATACAGCTTGCTAAGATATTGTTAACTTGACTAATTTTGAAACTCTACGGAGCGAAATTCGTTAATATTGTAGTATATAATATCTATTACTTATGAAGTCTTTATTTTTTGTTCTTTTTATGGGATTAGTGGGTGGAATCTATGCGCAAACTGCTGACTCAAGATATCCAGCAGATGCGGTAGCTGCGGCTAAAGCTGCAGGTGAGGCGATACTTTTTGAGAAATCAACTATAGAGCTGGGTGAAATTAAGAAAGGTAGCTTTCCAGAATTAACCTTTAGATTTCTGAATATTTCAGAGGAGGATGTTCGTTATAATTTCTTTGATGTTTGTTCTTGTTCTATCTTGACACACGATGAGGATGCAGTTATAAAACCAGGAGAAGAAGGAACTTTTCATATCAAATTTGACAGTAAGGAAAGAGAAGATGAAGAACCAGTTCCGATTAATTTTGAGCTGAAGAATATTGACAAAAGAAATAATTACCCATATTTCTATACAGTTAACTATACTTTCAGCTTCGCAAAATGACGAAAGACCAAGAACAAAGCATTGTTTTTTACGATGGAGTATGCATACTGTGTGATGGTCTGATAAGACATTTAATCAAAATCGACAAGCATAAAAAGTTACTATTTGCCACGCTCCAGAGCGAACGTAGCACGGAACTCTTGAAACCTTTTGGCCTTGAGCCAAATAAACTTGAAACAATAGTTTTTCTGTCCAATGGTGTAGTTTCTACTAAATCAGCTGCTGTACTTACTATTATCCAGCAACTCCCACCAAGTATCTTAAGTTTACTATTAATTTCAAGAATCCTCCCAAGATCTATCAATGATTTCATTTACGACATAGTATCCAAGGTAAGATATAGGCTATTCGGCAAGCGGGAAACTTGTAAAATTCCCAATCAGCTAGAGCTCAGTAGATTTTTACATTGAGAACTGCAATATTTTTTTGTATTCAGAGGTTTAAACAGTCATGATCCAAAAGAAAGGAAGAATACACTTAATATGGTCCAAGTTTAAAACTAGAAAATGGTACAGTAAGATTGCCATACTGGGCTCTTTCCTGCTGCTCTTAGGATTTCTAAGTATACTTATGCTTTTTCTTTCAGTCAAATGGAGCATTGTTACCAAACTCCCTTCCGACCAAGAAATACAATCAATCAATAATCCACTGACTACTGAGATTTATAGTAGAGAGGGGAAACTGTATGGGAAATTCTACGACGAAAACCGAGGTGATCTCGATACCAGTGATCTGACGACTGAATTTAAGCAAGCACTTCTTGCAACTGAGGACATTCGCTTCTATAATCACTCGGGTATTGATTATCGAGCACTTGCCCGCGTTGCTGTAAAATCGATAATATTAAGAAAAAGATCTGCAGGTGGTGGCTCTACCCTAACCCAGCAACTTGCGAAAAATCTATATCCTAGAAAGCATTTTCGCATCCTTAGTCTACCACTCAACAAATTTAGAGAGATCTCTATTGCTCAAAAATTAGAGAAGAACTACACAAAAGACGAAATCTTACTCCTTTACGCGAACACAATTTCATTCGGCGAACGAGCATTTGGACTTTATACAGCCTCGAATCGCTTCTTTGGTAAAGCACCGGCTGAACTGAGTCTTGAGGAAGCAGCGACACTAGTTGGAATTCTGAAAGCTCCTACCTATTATAGTCCAAAGAGAAATCCCGAAAGATGCAAACAACGACGAAATACGGTGCTAAAACAGATGCACAAATACGAATTCATAACAGATGAAGCACGAAAAAAGGCAGAAAATTCAGAGCTTACCCTTAACTACAAGCCACTTACCGAATCAACTGGCTTAGCACGATATTTCCAGCAAAAAATTAAGGAAGAATTTGATACATGGGCAGCTAATAATCCTAAAGAATCGGGGGATATTTACCATATCAAACGAGACGGCCTGCGAATCTATACCACCTTAGATTATGATCTTCAGATTGCCGCCGAGCATAATATGCAATCCCATATGAAAAATTTGCAATCGATATTTGATCGATCGTGGAAATCCGGCAATAAATATGGTCCTGGAGATCGATATTTCAAAAATGAAATATCATCAGGTCAACTTGGTAAACGGTTCAATGATATGACCGATGCCGAGAAAGAAGAAGTCCTATCGAGAGAAGCTGATATGGACCTTTGGACATGGAACGAGGAGGAGAACAAGATAGTAAGTGTAGAGGATTCTATACGGCATTACATGAGTCTCCTTCACACAGGCGTTTTGGGGGTAAACCCCAAAACTGGTGAAATTCTATCCTACATTGGTGGCATTGATTACGGTGCCTTCCAGTACGACAATATCACCAGCAAAAGGCAGGTAGGATCTACTTTCAAGCCCATTGTTTACTTAAAGGCACTTCAAAGGAACTTGACTCCATGTGACTATTTTGCTAATGAAAAACGAACGTATTCGGACTATAAAGATTGGACTCCAGAAAATTCCGATGGAAAATACGGTGGTTATCTCTCTGTAAAGGAGGCGATGACTAGGTCGGTGAATACCGTTTCCGTACAGATGATGTTTCATGCCGGATTAGTTGAAGTAGTCGATTTTGCCAAGCAGCTAGGTATTCAAAGTAAGTTACCAGAAGTGCCATCACTTGTACTAGGGACCGCTGATATTTCGCTTTGGGAAATGGTTACAGCGTATAGTGCTATAATAAATGGCGGCACAAAACCTGACTTATTCGGTATCACAAAAATCACAGATTCCAAAGGAAATGTTCTTTTCGAAAAGAAAATAGAAGTCATCGCAAAAAAGGAGATTGATCCCTCCTACTCCATGATTCGAGAAATCATGAATAATGTAACCGCCCAAGGCACAGGAGCAAGACTTTACAGCTACGATATTCCATTCGAAGTAGCTGGAAAAACTGGGACGACTCAGAATCAAACGGATGGGTGGTTTATTGGTGCGACTGAAGACTATGTTATAGGAGCTTGGGTAGGAGCACAGAATAGAGGTATACATTTTAGAAATTTAGGTACCGGATCAGGAGGTAGAACCGCACTTCCCCTGGTAGGACGAATGTTTGAATACGTAGCCGCTACTGGATACACTCCACAGTCATATTCTATAGATTCACTTATTGTTAGCTGTCCAGATTCTATCGGTCAAGAAGAATATGCTTATTTAGCGGAACATCCAGGCGATTTCGACGGAATTTACGCGAAAAGAAATGACGAAAATTTAGACATATTTGACATCTTGTTCGGTGGAGAAGATGAAGGCGAAGTCATTATTGGTGAGCCTAGAGCTAGAAAAAAATCAACGAGAGCCACCAGAACTCGAAAATATAAGACAAAGAAGAAGCGTCAGCGTAATAGAGAATTGGAACGATTCAAGAAAGAATTCGAGAAATCACTAAAAGATATCTTCAAGAAGGATAACAAAAAACGCAGAAACTAATTTTCTAGCAAACTCTTTTTGGATGAATTTCTCCACCCTGCTTTACTTTCATAGTCGACATAATAAATCTTGAGATCTGCCTTACTCGAATAGTTGGTAAAGTAGACAGAGATATCAGCTTTGGATTCGTAAGTAGTGAAATACCAGTTACCTTCATTCCCTCTAGCTTTGGATTCGTAGTCCTCTTTATAGACAAGCAAGTCAGCAAGGCTTTCGTAATCTACAACGTGCACCACCACATCTGCTGTACTCTCGTAGCGAGACTCGTACACTTTTTGGGCGGAAGCCCTTACACATACCAAGAAGGTCAGTATGACTAAGATTATTTTCATCTATATTATAACTCCTAAGAAATCGCTTTATTATAATTTACAGCAACCTGATCCCAATTTACTACATTCATGAAACTTTTGATATAATCCCCTCTTTTGTTCTGATAATTAAGATAGTACGCGTGTTCCCATACATCCAATCCCATGATCGGTGTGCCAACTTCTTCTGCGATATTCTTCATCAATGGATTATCTTGGTTAGCAGTCGATGTGATAAACAATTTCTTATCTGATCCTACACACAACCATGCCCAGCCTGACCCAAATCTAGTCTTAGCAGCATCGAAGAAAGACTTTTCAAAAGCCTCCCTTGAACCAAAATCACTGTCTATTGCCAAAGCAAGTGCTCCACTCATTGCGGCTCCGCCAGGCTTCATGACACTCCAAAATAGGCTATGATTGTAGTGACCTCCACCATTATTTCTAACACCAGTGTCTCCATCTTCATTCTTCAAATTCGCCATCATATCATCCAGAGTTTTCCCTGCTAGTCGGTGATCTTGAAGTGCGTTATTTAATTTCTTTACATATCCAGCATGGTGCTTTCCGTGGTGGATTTCCATCGTTCGAGCATCAATTGATGGAGCGAGCGCATCAAATCCATAAGGTAAATCAGGCAGAGTAAAGTTAGAAACTGTTTCAGCTGATGTGACTGCTTTAGCAGCATTATCACCGCATGAAATTAATGGAATTGTTGTAATTCCTACCGCTACTAATCCTGCCTTGTTTACAAATTCTCTACGTTTCATTATACCTTGTTTATGATTTGAAGTTGAAAGCTATGAAAAAAACAAGAGTTGTGAAATTAAGCGGCTGGAATTTTTCTTTATTTGTGATATTTACGTGAAAGCAAAGCAGAAAATGATATCTTAACATCTTAAATCAGTCTTTATGAAACAATTATTAACGTTTTTCCTACTACTTTCTTTCTCTATGACGCACGCGCAAGATAACCTAGTTTATCAAAAACCAACGGACGATATTTTGAGTTTGGTTGATGTACAATTGGCACCGAGTATTCTCCTTAATGCCGATAAATCCGCGATGATTTTACTGAGTCGAAATGCATACAAGTCGATAGAGGAATTGTCCAGAGAAGAGATGCGTTTAGCGGGATTACGGATTGACCCTGTGACGAATATAGGTTCAAGGACGAACTATTTCAATGATATGCGGATTAAGCAGATCGGTAATACTGCTAAGGTAGACATGAAAGTGGTGGGACTCCCTGCCAATCCTAGATTGACTAATTTCCAATGGTCTCCTGACTACACAAAAATGGCTTTTACGAACACGACTGAACAAGGAGTTGAGTTGTGGGTTCTTGATGTAGAAAAGGCTTCCGCCAAAAGGTTGACCGATGCAGTGCTGAATGCAAATATGAGGAGTGTTATTAACTGGTTTGCTGATAGTAAGAGTATGCTAGTGAAAATGTTACCAAATGATCGAAAAGCACTTGTCGACACTGATCAAGCAGTTCCTAGTGGCCCTACCATATCTGTTAGTGATGGAAAAAAGGCACAGAATAGAACATACCAAGATCTGTTGAAAAACAAAAACGATGAAGCCAACTTCGAACAGCTAGCGACGAGTTCAATTTACAAAGTAACAATAGATGGTAGAAAAAGTAAATTCCTAGACGCCGCAATGTATAGCACAATACGTTTTTCTCCAGATGGGAATTACGTGCTGGTTACAGATGTCCAAAGGCCATTTTCATATTTAGTGCCATATCGTCGATTCCCTTCGGTATCTAACATTTACAACAAGGAAGGCAAATTAGTTACTGTAGCTAACAAATCACCTTTGCTAGAGGATCTTCCGAAAGGATTCATGTCAACACAAAAAGGAAAAAGAAGTTATTCGTGGAGAGCTGATAAACCTGCAAGTCTGATTTACGCAGTAGCTCTTGATGGCGGAGATCCTGCGGTAGAGGTAGAATATCGAGATGAAGTATTTCAATGGGATGCCCCGTTTGAAAAAGAGGCAAGATCAATCGTAAAGACGATAAATAGGTATCGATATATTAGCTGGGCAAATGACAAACTAGCTATTGTCCACGACTATTGGTGGAATACTAGAAATACGAAATCTTATGTTTTTGATCCGTCAGGAGAAGATAGCGAACTTCAAACAATGATTGATCGAAACTATCAAGACAGATATAGTGATCCAGGGTCTTTCGTTACAGATAAAAATCAATACGGAAAAGAGGTACTAGTACTAAAAGAAGGAAAGGCATTCCTTCTAGGAGACGGCTATACCGAAGAAGGGCAGTTCCCGTTTATTAGCTCATATGACTTTGACAGTAAGAAGTACGAAAAAATGTATACAAGTAGACTGGAGAACGAACTAGAATCGCTATACGATTATGACTACAAGGCAAACAAGTTATTGGTCAGAATTGAGAGTAAGAATGATTATCCTAATTATTATTTTAGAGACCTTGATTCTAAAAAAGCGTCACAAATAACGTACTTCAAGAATCCATTCGAAGCGATTCAAAATGTTGATAAGGAGGTAATCAGCTATAAGAGAGAAGATGGGTTGGAATTATCAGGAACTTTGTATTTGCCTGTTGGGTATGACAAATCGAAGAAAGAGAAAATGCCAATGATTTTATGGGCTTATCCTAGAGAGTTCAAAGATAAGAACAGTGCGTCTCAGAACACTCAAAATCCCAATGAATTCACCTATCCATACTGGGGATCTCCTATTTACTGGGTAAACAAAGGCTATGTTGTACTTGATGATGCAGCCTTCCCCATTGTAGGCGAGGGAGACAATCAACCAAATGACTCATTTCGAGAACAACTTGTTTCGAATGCCAAAGCTGCAATTGACGCCGTTGATGAGATGGGATACATTGACCGAGAACGTGTAGCCGTCGGAGGTCATTCATACGGAGCCTTTATGGTTGCAAATCTACTTTCTCACTCGAACCTATTTGCCGCGGGGATTGCGAGAAGTGGAGCTTATAACCGAACGTTGACCCCATTTGGGTTCCAAAGTGAGGAAAGGTCTTACTGGGAAGCACCAGAAGTATATTACACCATGTCACCATTCATGCATGCAGACAAGATGAAGACGCCTTTACTACTAATTCACGGAGAGGCCGATAATAACAGTGGAACCTATCCTCTTCAGAGTGAAAGGTATTTCAATGCGCTTAAAGGATTAGGGGCTACTGCAAGACTTGTGATGTTACCAAAAGAAAGTCATGGTTACAGAGCGAAAGAAAGTATCCTTCATTTACTTTGGGAACAGGATCAGTGGCTTGACAAGTATGTGAAGAATAAGGGAAAAGATGAAATGAAACCTTAAATTCAGTTATTCGAAAGAAAATCTCAAGTTTGAATTCTCAAATTTGAGATTTTTTTTTGCATACATTTGGAGGTTTTGTAGATTTTCAGATTTGGCAAGTTTGCAAAAACAGTTCCCATATTATTGGCACTTTTAAAGAATCAATATTTACAGAAATGGCTCTTTGATTCATAAACCAAATTATATTCTGATTTACTGTCACACTCAAACCAATATTGCAAATGTGAGCCGACTGTAAAATAATAATTTAAAATTTGCATCTATATTGAAATTTTATTTAGTTTTGCCATGTCGACAGACTAGGCTTCAACCATAGAGAAACTAAGTAACGAAGTCTACCAAAATTGGATTTGTGATTTTATTGAGGGAGCCATCATGCATTAAGTAGGTGGCTTTCTTTTTTTTGGGCGAAAGCCCCTTATACCAATTCTGTTTTAGAATTTCGCATATTTTCAAGTTTACAAAAGCACTTACTTCGTTAGAAATACTCATGATAGCGAAGGCTATCC
>CALBVQ010000148.1 GCA_937969485.1 uncultured Saprospiraceae bacterium
CAAGGATAGCCTTGGCAATCATGAGTATTTCTAACGAAGTAATTGCTTTTATAAACTTGAAAATATGCGAAATTCTAAAACAGAATTGGTATTAATGTATATTTCGATTTAAACCAACTGACAATACAATGAAAATAGGATGGTATCAATATGACATAAAGTGGCTCGACTCAAAAGCTAATCTCTATCACATTGCCGAAAAATTCAGGAGTAACTCCTTTGATTGTGAGCTCCTTGTCCTTCCTGAAATGTTTGATACTGGTTTCGCGATGAAACCACACGAGCTAGGGAATAGAAATCAATCCGAAGTTCTTTCTTTCATGCAGAAACTCAGCTCACAATACTCTTGTGCATTTATCTTCTCGATGGTTTGGAAGACTGACGATTACTTTACGAATCGACTTTTTTACGTCTCTGGTCCTGAGATCGAATTCTATGATAAGGTGCACTTATTTGGATTGGCAGGAGAAAGCGAATATTACAAGGCAGGGACAGAACGAAAAATCATTACTTTGAAAAACGGTATTCGGATCTTGCCTTTGGTGTGCTATGATTTACGTTTTCCAGAAATTGCAAGGAACACAGGTGACATTGACCTCATAATCTATGTTGCCAGTTGGCCTGAAGCACGCATAGCCCAATGGGATATTCTACTTAGAGCAAGAGCAGTAGAAAATCAGTGTCATGTATTAGGCGTCAATAGACTTGGGGAAGACGGAAATGGATATCGCTATGTGGGACATTCTGCACTCTATGGTTATGATGGAAAGCATAAGGTGAAGGACATAGAAAAGGACTGGGAAGACGAAAATCTTTTGTTTTCAACCTTAGATTTCGAAAAGCAAAACCAGTACAGAGGTAAGTTACCCTTCCTTAAGGATATTCGATATAAGCTTGAAGTGAAGTGACGTAGTGTACACCAGTATAATTTGAAATCACCGCATAGATTCCACCTACCTAATCTCTTTTTGATTTTGACATAAACTACGAACTGTGATCAGAACATCATGTTTAATAAGAGTTCAAAATGCCAATAGAATTGGAGCTCAATAGTTCTTTTGAAGTGCAGGCTTGCTCATGTGCGCAATTAGCATCAAAAGAACTCGACGTTCCCATTATTGACGGAGTTCGAGATCGCAATAGTTATCTCAAAAGATGTGTCGTGTTAAACGTCGACATTCTTGCTGAGATAAGATCAGTTGTTCATTCTCCTTATCTTCTAATCCTTCGCATTTTAATCTTTTGGCTTGACCAAACTCTACCCAACATTTTGAAATGCTGGTTGAATTTCCCTGATAGGAGGCAAGTCCTTTACCGTAGTCAAGGTCTTCATATTAATCAACTTATTCAATAAGCGAGTCAACAAAACATGTACATCTCTATCTTGCCCCCATACTCTTTCCGTACCTTCCTTATCAAAAAGCATAAGCGATATCGATGTCTCCGCCGAATTCTCTCCTGCGGGCGTACACTTAATATGCAATAAAGGCGCTTTGGGATAGGTGTAATTCAACTTAAACAACAAATTCTGCACACAATCAATTTGCATGATGTCTAGTCCAATATTAGATTCTAATCTTATGTCCATAGCGATATAATTTTGATGTATATACTCGTAAGACGACATTATGTTCGGATTTGTTATGCAATGTCTTACAAATATTTATTTTTTAATATGTTATTAACACAGGTTTATTGTGAATTCTAGACTGTATCCGCACGTATTTTCAGTCAATAACGGCTACGACCAGAGTATCTATGTACTTAGAAATTTTAGTTGTCACTGGGTTCCGTAGATCAATATGCAAGGGAATCTTGAGATGATCCATGGAGGTAAAAGTGGATATTTCTTTGACATTCGAATCTTTGTAATGCTCGAATGAAACTATTCCTTTCTTATGAAGTGTGTCACTACTTACATGTGTAAGTACTTGCTTTACTGTAAGGGTTCTATTTCTGGGATAGTATATCGTGTCCGATAGGACAATATCTATTTTTTCGGTGCTGCAATAAAATCCATGATAGCTATTCAGAAAAAAGATAAGATGAAGCAATTGTGCGATATTCTGCTTTTTTTGAACCAAGCTAATTTCACTCATCAATAAAGTCTGATAGAGAGAGTCCGCATAAGTTTCCTGTGGGCCGTCATGATTCAATAAAGTATCAAGACATTCGATAGTCTTAGAAAAATCAGTTGATTCACTTAACATTTCGTCTTTGAAGACTCGGAAAATTGGCTTGAGTAGTTGATTGGACTTTGTGAAATTAAGGTCATCCTTAGTTTTTCTGAGCTCAAAATCAATTCCAGCAATTATGCCCTTATCCAAAATCTCCTCAGCCTCAGAAGAAGAATGACAAGATAGCATCAAAGTACTAAAAAAAATGAATAGGTAAATTTTCATAGTCTTTCAACGTTTATAATGACATCAATATTCTCGAAGCCTATGAAAGTAGAGCTAGCATTACTCCTGATCAGGCCACAGTCACCCAAAATACATACCTTAAAAACCCCTTGGTTCAAACCAAGCGCGGGATATTTCCATTTAACCCGAAATATGCATTAATACCAATTCTGTTTTAGAATTTCGCATATTTTCAAGTTTATAAAAGCAATTACTTCGTTAGAAATACTCATGATAGCGAAGGCTATCCTTGCGTTTTCTGCCTTGTACTTGATTTAACCCGAAATATGCATTAAGATATCTATTACGAGCTGAAAATGCTTCGATAATGGGAACGTCCACCTCTTTTGATGCTCACCGTGATGGTGACCACGGCTGCGC
>CALBVQ010000149.1 GCA_937969485.1 uncultured Saprospiraceae bacterium
CACTTTATTTTCAAGAATTATTAAATCAAGTACAAGGCAGAAAACGCAAGGATAGCCTTAGCTATCATGAGTATTTCTAACGAAGTAATTGCTTTTATAAACTTGAAAATATGCGAAATTCTAAAACAGAATTGGTATTAACGCATAGTGCGGGCTTAAGAAACGAGAAGTTCGTTCTTATTGAATAAATTCTTGACTATAATCTGCTTTTTATTGAGAAGATGCGCTAGAAAAGTCGAATTCATTTCAATAGGAGTCTTGATTGCATCAAATTTCACGATGAATTTTTCTTTCCCTTTTCTATAAACACTTGCATATTTTCCTACTGGATTACCTTTATTATTTCCCTTTTTCATATTCAATTATTTGAAGTTAGCGATTTATATAAGGACTAGTCGTATCTCGACTTCTACTACATACATAACATGTTTTTTACATTAATGATTGTTTGGTTAGGGGCTTTTTACCATTAGAAATGTTTATGGTGGAGGTAAATATTTTTTATGCTAATATCGCTTTGAAAGTCGTGCAGTTTTCTTGTCTTCAAATGTTTTTTGTTTAGGAAGGAGCAGTATTCTATTTGAATTTTTGTGATTAAGTCTGTGCATAGGCAACTCATTTTGCAAACGTATTGTTAATGCATACATAATCCGTTTGCAACTTACGTTATTGATAAATGAAGACATCTGCACTCAAAGATATATACAAGGCATTCCGAGTCCCCATTCTGTTAGTCGCTGTACTGTGGTTGATTCAGCTTTGGGTTGTTGGTTTTGATATCAACGTGCGAGAATACGCATTGGTCCCAAGAAGGGTTTACGGTCTTTGGGGTATCATTACCTCCCCTTTATTTCATAGTGACTGGGGGCACTTGTTCAACAATTCATTCCCTTTGCTTTTTACAGGGTCCATGATGTATTATTTTTATAGAAAATCCGCATTACCTTCAATTGTGATTATACATCTTATGACGGGTTTGGCCGTATGGTTATTTGGGCATCATGGTTATCATATAGGCGCGAGTGGAGTAGCGTATGGAATGGTTTCATTCATATTTTTTAGTGGAATTTTCAGGAGGGAAGTCGAGGCGATTATCCTTGCCCTTATTGTTGTTATTCTCTACAGCGGCATGATCGCAGGTGTTTTTCCTAACGAACCTGGAATCAGTTGGGAATCGCATTTATTCGGTGCATTGATGGGATTGTTGACAGCTATTCTCTTTATGGGAGTTGATAAAGCAGAGAAAAAGCAAGCTGACTATGGAGACGAAACACCTCAATATTTTTTTCCTCGAGATGTTTTCGATAAAACGAAAGCGCAGCGAGTAGCAGAGTTAAAGCATCAGCAGTTTTTGCAGCAGCAAGCGCGTTTGCAAGAATATCAACAACAGCAGTTGCGGCGTCAGCAGGACGATACTGATCTTACAATAAATTAGGATAATATTTGTGGTTTAAGGGCTTTCGCCCAAAAGTGAATCTCTATTATACTCATCTTGCCATTTTTCTGCAATTACCATATCCTCTCTAAACTTCCTAAAATCATACCCCCCACATCAATCTTCCCCCTGCTCTTCCAAGATCTCTTTTATCCGTTCTATCGCCTCCCTCACATTTCCATATTGCGTCAAGTAAGCCTGCGCTTCGTGATAATTCAATCCCGTTTCTTGAATGATCATCTTGATGCCGCGCTGTACTAACTTCGCATTGCTGAGTTGCATATCGACCATCTTATTGCCTTTGACTTTACCTAGTCGAATCATAGTAGATGTGGTAATCATATTGAGGATCAGCTTTTGGGCTGTTCCGCTTTTCATTCGAGTTGAACCGGTAATGAATTCAGGTCCTACTTCCGCGAGTAATACAAAATCTGAATGAGCAAAGACCGGTGCTCCGGGATTACAACTCAAGCCCGCAGTAGTAATTCCATTCTTTTGGGCGTCAGCCAAACCTCCCACTACATACGGAGTAGTCCCACTCGCTGCTATTCCTACTATCGTGTCGTTCTGATTTACATCAAAAGCTAATAGATCTTTCCACGCTTGTTCTGTATCGTCTTCTGCATGTTCCACCGCCTTGCGTATCGCTGCATCTCCACCCGCTATTATCCCTATGACCATGTCGTGAGATACGCCATAAGTCGGTGGACACTCACTCGCATCAAGAATTCCTAGCCGGCCCGACGTTCCCGCGCCGATGTAGAAAAGTCGACCTCCTTCTTTCATTTTTGGGACGAGAATATCAACAAAACGACTAATTTCTGGAATAGCCTTTTCGACCGCTCGTGCGATTTTCTTGTCTTCATTATTAATGCCTTGAAGAATTTCATAGGTATCCATATTCTCTAAATTATCGTACAAAGACGACTCTTCTGTTACTTTTTTCATACTGTTTGTTTTTTCGAGATAAGGAATAATCCAAGAATCATAATCAGTGCATTTAGCCCTAAAGTTACTGAACCAAAGGTAAAGCCATTAAATAACGTTTTGCTATTTAAGTCAAGTACTACCGTAAGTGTGATGGCAAATGCAGCTAAGAATGGAACTAATAAATCGCCCATTTTCCCCTTCATTAGATCATATCTCCATTCCCTCTTTTTCATCATCGCGAAAAAGAACAGTCCCATAATGGGTCCATAAGTATAACCTGCCGCGCGGAAAAGATAATTCACTATGGAATCGCTCGGTAATGCTTTTACGACTAGAATGAATATCAACAGAATGACACTAAACATCACATGAACCCAAATGCGGATCCGTTTTTTAGACGTTTCATCTTTTGAGCTTGACTCAAATCCCAAAAAATCTATGCAAAAAGATGTTGTTAGCGAGGTCAGGGCGGAATCAGCACTCGAATATGCAGCCGCTATCAACCCCACGACAAATAAAACTCCTATCGCAGTCGGTAAATGCCCAAGGGCTAAGACAGGGTATAATTGATCTTTGGCCTCAGGTATTTCTATCCCTTTACTCGAGGCAAAGATGTATAGCATCCCTCCCAACGTTAGAAAGAGCAAATTAGCGAAAATCAGGATCACAGAGAAAACGCCAATATTTTTCTGAGCAGCACCGAGCGATTTGCAGGTCAAATTCTTCTGCATCATATCTTGATCCATCCCCGTCATCGCAGTTGCTATTAACATTCCTCCAAAGAATTGCTTGAAAAAATTATTCCCGTCATTCCATCCTTCTTCGAAGAAAAATAACTTCGTATAACCCGCAATTTCCATCTCTGACCACATGTCTCCGAAACTCATGTTCAGAGACTTGAGAATTGCTCCTATCGTAAGCACTACAGCAAGAAGCATGGTAACTGTCTGTATAGTATCAGTCCATACAATCGTCTTAATACCGCCCCTGAAAGTATATACCCATACTAGGAGAATCGTTAAAGAAACAGTTACTGAAAAGGGAACCCCAAAGCTATCCATTACGAATTTTTGAAAGACGATGGAGACGAGATAGAGTCTTAAAGACGCACCCGCAACCCTTGAAATTAGGAAAAAAAAGGCAGCTGTTTTATGTGAAAAGAACCCCAGCTTCTCTCCTAAGTATGAATAGATTGAAACGACCTTCCACTTGTAGTAAATCGGCATCAGAACAAAGGCGATTACTGCATATCCCACTATAAATCCAAAGACCATCTGCATGTACGAGAATGCCTGATTTGTACCTCCTTGTCCTACCACGCCCGGTATGGAAATGAAGGTGACACCGCTTAAAGATGCGCCAATCATTCCTATTGCAACAAGCAGCCATGGCGATTTTTTGTCCGCGTTGAAAAATGTCTCGTTACTAGCATTTCTTGAGGTCAGGAAAGAAACGCCCGACAAGAAAATGAAGTAAATGATTACGACAGTGATTATTAATAGAGGTGAAAAAGAGTTCATTCCTTTTGTTATTGTAGTTAAACTTGTCTTAGTGAGCGCAATTTTGAGGTTTTTATCGACTAATTCTTTATTAAATTGTTATTCATTTAGACTATTTAAGATAGTATTATGGTTAACCTATAAAACGAGTTCGTATATTTGACTAAGATGAAGTTAGCATTAAAAGTATATTTAATTTCTGTATTTGTTGTTTTTAGTTTTTGGGCTTCCGCCCAAAAGACAATACAGCCTAAGGGATTAGAGTACGAATATAAGGGAATTGTCTACAATACGGAGCGCGCTTATGAAGTGACGTTGCATACCAATGGATTTGCCGCGGGGGTGAATTTTGGAAAGTTAAGGACGTACTACAATACCTTTTATTATCATCTTTCAGCGGGATACATTACGCATCCCTTTGAATTTAGGCAGAATAAGAATCAGAGTCTAGATGAAATAGGCACAAGTAAAAGTTTCAAGTTCGGAAAGCAAAATTATTTATACCTGATTAGAGGTGGAATTGGTAATAAATATTACAAGTCGGAAAAAGCGAAGAGAAAGGGAGTGGCTGTAGGCTGGAATTATGAAGTAGGACCTGTTATAGGGATTTTGCGACCAGTTCAAAATATTTATTTGGTTGATTTGAATCAAACGGGAGTTAAGGTGCCTGTGGAAGTTACGTACGAAGAGGACCCCGAGTTATTTCTAGACTACGCAAGACTATTTGGGAGATCTACTAAGTTAGAGACTCTTGCACAAGCAAAGTTCAGACCAGGAATTCAAGCAAAAGCAGGAGTTCACTTTGCTTTAGGAGCTTATGACCAATTCGTGAGAGCTGTGGAAGTAGGACTTATGGTTGACTATTTTGGGGTTGATATGCCTTTAATTGTTGAGAATGAGCAACATTCCAATACTCCCATCTTTATAAATATTTATGCGAGTGTTCAATTCGGAACAAGAGAGTAGATTTATTTGTTATAGTTTTGCCTGTACAATGGCGAAGAGCTATAGTGCTTTTATTTTTAAAAATTACTTACATTGATTGATTTACCTGTAGTTTCTAAGAAAGAACCGAGGACGAAAAAGCCAGACTGGTTACGCGTAAAATTACCGACTGGACCTGACTATAAGCGCGTACGGAATTTAGTAGATAAGTATAATTTACATACGATATGCCAATCGGGTAATTGCCCGAACATGGGAGAATGTTGGGGAGCTGGAACAGCGACCTTTATGATTCTAGGAGATGTGTGTACAAGATCATGTTCGTTCTGTGCCGTGAAGACTGGACGTCCGCCTGAGTATGACGAAGATGAACCGAGGAGAGTAGCAGAAGCGATTCGTTTGATGGAGGTAAAGCATGCGGTAATTACTTCAGTGAACAGAGATGAATTGAAAGATCGTGGAGCAGAAATATGGTACCAGACAGTGGTGGGAATAAAGCGTGAATCGCCATCTACAACCATTGAGACTTTGATTCCAGATGTTCGAGCCAACTGGGAAGCACTGGAAAGAATGATAAGTGGAGGTCAAGAAGTAGTGAGTCATAATATAGAGACCGTTCGAGATCTGTATAGAAAAGTACGACCTCAAGCAAAGTATGATCGAAGTTTGGAAGAACTTAAACGAATCAAAGATTTCGGGAAACGGACAAAGACTGGTTTTATGGTCGGTCTAGGGGAAACGAAGGAGCAAGTGATGGAAACTATGTATGATCTTAAAGAAAATGGAGTTGATGTTGTTACAATAGGGCAGTATTTACAGCCAACCAAAAATCACTTAAACGTAGAATCATTTGTTCATCCAGATGTGTTTGCAGAGTATAAGATGGAAGGCGAGAAAATGGGTTTCGACTTTGTAGAAAGTGGTCCACTGGTGAGGTCATCTTATCACGCGGAAAGGCACTTATAGAAATTAGGAAAATATGTTAACGGAAGCGATCAAAGCCTCTATACACGAATCCGTCCTTTGTTGGCTAGCGACTTACGACGGTGATTTCCCCAGTGTATCTCCTAAGGAGATTTTTACTTACTTTAATGATAAGATAATCATAGCCAATATCGCCTCTCCGCAGTCTGCAAAAAATATTCAAAAAAGTAATGCGGTGTGTGTTTCTTTTATCAATGTACTTACCCAAAAAGGTTGGAAGTTAAAAGGTACCGCAAGACTGTGCGATCGCTCAGACACCCAAGCAGAAGCCTATTTTGCGATTTTGGATAATATGACAAAAGGACTTTATCCATACCAAAAAGTATTTGAAATTACTCCTATCAAAGGTGCCGAAATCATAGCACCAAGTTATCACTACTATCCACAGATAAGTATGGAAGACAGGCTGGAACAAGCCAAGAAATTGTATCGATTATGAGTAACAATGTATGACCGTCGTATAGTGCCCTGTCATATCAACCCTTACTCCCCTTTCCTTGAACCCGAAATATGCAGTAAGATATCAATTACGAGCTAAAACTGCTTAGACAATAGCAACGTCCGGCTCTTTTGATTCTCACCGTGATGGTGACCACGCCTGCGCTTCAAAAGAACTTTTGAGCTCCCATTTTCTTGCCATTTCAACCAAATTTATTAATTGGAACGTTGTAATGAGGCTTGAACTACCAATGAAATATAAGTTTTCATGAATGAGGCATAGCATCGCTATGATGCCTGAGTGAAAATTAGCGAATCGGTATATTCCGCAGGAAGTTCAAGACGTAATAAATTTTCTACGTGATAATTTGGGCTCAAGCTCTACTGACGAAAACCTAATGCATAATTCGGGTTTAATTGTTACGATCATCAACTGCGGTATATAGCCTAGCTAGCAACATTTGATTACCCTATGAAATTTGTAATGCCGCTTTGAATTATGTTGATAGAAGGGGAGTAGTTAAGGCATGACCGATCGATCTTGCAATTTGTGGTGCGTTAGCGCTCTAAGCAAGTGAAGCTCAGAATAGGGCATCAACCTTGTAGTCGAAATCAGGAGTGAAAAGAAACTTGATGTTTCAGAAGGACAAGAATGATAAAACCCTTCTTTTTGTGCTAGGAATGTATACAGTGATTTTCGATAAATTTGGTCCGGTACCAATAATGGTCTAGTATCGTGAATCTGCAATTCTTTATTGATTACAGTTTGTTAATAGGCAGAAGGCATAAGATAGGTGAGCTCCGACTCAGGTCACTAGATTTTAGAAATGATTTTTTCCTTAAAATAGATCTCCGCAAAGGCACCAGGGTTGTTGGATAAATTTAGTTTCCCTTCTAGCTGACGTACAAGTAATTTAATTAAATCTAAACCAATATTATTGGCTTTCGTCAAATCATCTGGGTATCCTTTTCCATTATCATTATATGACAGATAGTAATTGCCAGCTTGCGACTCTACTTTTATTTCAACTCGAAGATCCGTTTTTGCTAGATTGTGCTTAGCCGAATTTGTCAGGAGTTCAGTGATGATAATCCCCAAAGGAAAAATGGTCTCAAGATTTAAAGACAATGGTTCACTCGGTGGAGTGAAGTGCATTTGATCGCTTTGGATTGTGGTACAATTTTGTAACAGATTCTGGATGTAAACGCCAAAATCCAAACGGTCAAATTCTTCACTATTGTAAAGCTGGTCATGCGTGATCGCAATACTGTTAATTTTGTTCGTCACATCAGCTACGACTTCTTGGATTTCAGGATTTTTATTTCTACTCCCTTTTAAGTACAATAGGCTTATAACATTTTGTAAATTATTTTTTACTCTATGATGGATCTCAGTTAACAACATTTCATTTTGTTGGTTGGAATTCTTTAAAATCCTGTTAGTTTCCAAAATTTCTTGATTCTGAACTTTAATTCTGGCTCTTTTTCTGTTGAGATCTAATAACAGTATTAGAATTATGGATGACAACAAAGCACTCAAAGCAAGACCAAATTGTAATATCTTTTTGTCCTTGTTCACTTGACTCAAGGCTGAGTCCTTCAGATTGATCTTATTGCGAAGCTCATTTCTCACTAGAGTTCGCTTTTTGTCTAAAAAATTAAATTGTCCTCTTAGTTCATAGCTCTTCTTAGCGTAGTGATATGCTGAGTCAATCATTCCGTTCCGTTCATAGAATGATTGTAGATCAGACATGACTACAGCTGAAGTTAAGTAGAAGTCGGGAAGTCTATTGTCGATGCTATTAACCATTCGCAATGCAGAATCCAAAGTTATTTTTTCAAGTTTGACATCGCCTTTTTCACCGTAAAGGGCACTAAGATTTAGCATATCTATTGCAGCAGGAAGAATATCATTGTCCGCGAGGAAGTTTTCAATATTCAATTTTGTGTAATAAATAGAAGTATCAATATTCCCAAGCAACCTACTATAAAGGAAATAACCGTCGAAAGTATTTCTTCTATCATTTTCTTCCTTTCCATGCTTAATAGCCAACTTTGATTGGTCGAATGCAAGGTCTTTGTCACCGAATATTCTGTTGTACGATGAACTTCGCACGTAATACAGGGGAAGTAGCTCATTTATTCCATGTTCTTCTATAATTTTCCTTGCTTTCTCAAGATTCTCAAAACACATTTCTCCATTTCCTGACCATTCGAAATTTAGTGCATAAAGAATATGTGCTTTTGCTAGTGCGTGTACATGATTGTTAATTAACGGATTTTCAAGTAGTTCAAGTGTTAATGTTTGAGAAGCTACTAGTTCTGTGCTCTTTATCAATACGAATACCTTCTCAAGTTTCGTGAGGAAGAATAATTCGCAATTCATCAGATCGGCCTTTTCTAGCCTTTTTGCTAGGTCATCTGCGTGTTCGATTGCAGCTTCGTTTTGAATACTAAGGGCTAACTTGATCAAATTTTCATAGTCCGCATGAAAGGTCGAATCTGAGCATTCATTTCCATGTACAACTCCTAGTTGCACGATAATCAATGCTAATATGATCATTACCTTTTTCATGTTTTCTACTAAGGTGTCAGGAATCATTGAAATCCCTACGGCAATAATAACGAAAAGAAAGTAACGGAAATGTTAAAGTTCAAGCTCCTTTGTTCTGAATTGCCGGATATATGTTCTGGAAGGAAGATTAATACCAATTCTGTTTTAAGGTTTCACTTTATTTTCAATAATTATTAAACCCGAATTATGTATTAGGTTTTCGTCATGAGAGCTTAAAATGCAAAGAGAATGGGAGCTCAACAGTTCTTTTGAAGCGCAGGCGTGGTCATCATCACGGTGAGCATCAAAAGAGCTGGACGTTCCCATTATCGAAGCAGTTTCAGCTCGTAATAGATATCTTAATGCATATTTCGGGTTAAATCAAGTACAAGGCAGAAAACGCAAGGATAGCCATAGCTATCATGAGTAGTTCTAACGAAGTAATTGCTTTTATAAACTTGAAAATATGCGAAATTCTAAAACAGAATTGGTATTACTACTACACAACTGCAATACTTGATAAAAAGAATACAACTACCTAATTCTGCAGTATAT
>CALBVQ010000150.1 GCA_937969485.1 uncultured Saprospiraceae bacterium
CTTTATTTTCAAGAATTATTAAATCAAGTACAAGGCAGAAAACGCAAGGATAGCCTTAGCTATCATGAGTATTTCTAACGAAGTAATTGCTTTTATAAACTTGAAAATATGCGAAATTCTAAAACAGAATTGGCATAAGTACATAAATGAAGGTATCGTTGTTATTTTCTTCGTTAGAAGTATTTTTATATTACCATGAATATTCCAACGTGGAAATAGAATCTTCCCTTCGCTTTCTATCAGATTCACTTCAGGATTATTAAAATGATATAGTGATGTGCCTAGCTAAATCGAAAATTTCGATGACATCTCATAGATCAAAAGCCCACCAGTAGCTAAATCGAGATAATTTACTCCTCCCAAAATAGTTCTAAACCTAGAAACACCCACATCCACTCCAAATGCAACCAGTAGATTTGCTTTATCAAGTTTACCTATCCGATATGAATAGGCTGTTTGAAGTTTGATCTCATTAGTTCCTACTTTTTCTACTCCCCACCTACTCCGATTAGCAGAGAATCCTGCACCGACAGCACTCCTTTATTCAATATTTTCGTGGCATCATAGGAAAAGAAAGCAGCCATTAAAGCATTTTTTTTATATACTTTCTTGATCTCTGTATCCAAAGGACAACCTACTGTCTCCATCAAAATGCCCTACGAATGCTGGATTTAGAAGTGAGGGAGTATTCTAAAATTGAGAATAAGAATATCTACAAATTAACTTCTTGCTTCGGTATTTAAGAATGAAAAGCAAGCAAAGACAAGAATTTTTACAAAATTTTTGATCTTTAAACCCGAAATATGCATTAAGATATCTATTACGAGCTGAAACTGCTTCGACAATGGGAACGTCCAACTCTTTTGATGCTCACCGTGATGGGGACCACGCCTGCGCCTCAAAAGAACTGTTGAGCTCCCATTCTCTTTGCATTTTAAGCTCTCATCACGAAAACCTAATGAAAACCTAATGCATAATTCGGGTTTAATTTTAAATATGAGTTTTCATGAATGAGGCATAGCATCGCTATGATGACTGAGTGAAAATTAGCGAAGCGCTATAGTTCGCAAGAAGGCAAGACGTAATAAATTTTCCAATTGATAAGTTGGGTTCAATCTTCCATGATGAAAGCCTAATGCATAATTCTAGTTATACCAATTCGGTTTATGAGATGAAATTGCCCTACAGATCCTTCATATGGGTGTACTTTTTTGCTGGCTAGTGCACCCCACAAGAGGCTCTTTTGAAAGCCATGAGTATTACAAGGTATTTTGGTCTCTTTTGGCGTAAGCCAAAAACTTATTGTTCAGATTTCTCTTTTAGTAATCGCTCTAGCTCTTCTATCCTTTTTTTCATGTCGGGCAGTGTCCTCATTAAGGCGTACGCACGGAGGTATTCTGTATATTCTATAGCAGGATAGCCATTCAGACGCTTTCCTTCTTCTCGAACATTACTGATGACCCCACTTTGCCCTTGGATCTGTACATCATTAGCAATTTTTCGATGTCCAGCGATTCCTACCTGACCTCCCATGACTACACGTTGGCCAATCTTGGTACTGCCAGCAATCCCAGTTTGTGCAGCAATCACAGTATCTTCTCCTATTTCGACATTGTGAGCGACCTGGATCAAGTTGTCGAGCTTTACCCCTTTTCTAATGACTGTGCTTCCCATAGTACCCCGGTCTACAACGGTATTCGCACCTATCTCCACATTATCTTCTAGAATCACATTTCCCACATGATTAATCTTTGTGTATTTACCATCCTTACTTCTCGAGTAACCAAACCCGTCACTACCTATCACTGCACCTGAATGTATGATACAATTATCACCAATCACAGAATTCGCATAGATTTTAACTCCGGAATAGATAACACAATTAACTCCTATCGATGCACCCTTTTCTATACCTACATGAGAGTATATTTTCGTCCCCTTGCCGATAGTGACATTTTTCGCAATACTGACAAAAGCTGCAATAGATGTTTCTTCATGAATTTCCGTCGACCCATCGATGAATGCCAGGGAAGAGTGCTGGTATTCCTCTGTTGATCCTTCTCCGAATTTATTTAGTAAATTCCCTATTGAGGCATATACATCATCTACTTTTATAAGTGTACTATCCACTGACTGACTAGGACTGAATGCTCTATCAACTAACAGGATAGAGGCCTTTGTAGAGTAGACATATGGCTCATACTTGGGGTTGGCCAAAAAAGAAATTGTCCCTTCAGTCCCCTCCTCTATCTTACTCGGTGAATGTACTCTCACCATAGGGTCACCTATAATCTCACCGTCTAGCAATTCGGAAAGTTCCTTTGCGGTAATTAACATATTAAGTAGTTGTAAGGTCACCTCTTCAGTTCCCTCGGTCAAAAGTTGAATTGAGCATTACAGCTCAGATGTTAAAGTAACAACGAAATCAAGTAAAATAGTGTTCCGTGTTGGAACAAAAAAAAAGCACCGTAGCGCACGGTGCTTTAAATATCTTGTATTTAATTGTAGTGTTAACGGGCTACTTTAGAGTATCTAAAGGCTTTTAAAACTACTAGCGTAGAGATAGTGCACAATACTACTGGTAAAAAAAATGCGATTGTGCTTGTTTGTAATAAAAAATCAATCATATTAGTTTTAATAAATCATAAGTCAATGATATTATGACAACTTGATCCTTTTTTCTCCCCTAGTTACAATCAGCATAAAAGTCAATATGCAAGTTAACTTACATTTTAGCCATGGTAAAATGTATGAATTCATGAGAGGTTGATTGAGAGTGACTTACGTATTGTAATCCATCCTTAACATATGCCACCACTCCATGCAGGTGTGCACTATTATCTTTTTCCACGAGAATTCCACGTAAATCATATTCTTTGCAAGCTAACATAAGTCTTCGTTGCAGATTGGAAATGTCAGCAGCTGCTTCGTCGTGATACTGTTTAAGCTTTTGACGGAAGTCAACATCTTCTTTTTTACACACCGCGGCATAAATTCCTGCTCCACATTCTGGCACAAACTCTTGCTTACTTAATGCAATCGCTCCCTCTGAAGCCCTGCTAGAAATCAAGAAATCGTAATCCTCACCTACCTGTTCCTCGACTTTTATCAGGTTTACTTCTTTATTAAATTCACGAATATAGTCAGGAATAAAATCATGCGTGTAATGAATAGTGTGGCTTACGCCCAAAAGTGAAAGATTCTTGACTTCGCCTCTGGAATGGAGGTAAAATCCGCGATTTTGTACGGGTAGAACAGCTGAAATATGGTACTCCGGGTCTCTGTCAAAAGGCATCTTCAGCATAGGCACGATCGCAGCTCGCACAGTATTGTTTTGTAACACAGAAACTGCCTCAACAAAAGTCTCTACCTCTTGACACTGCTTCAACACTTTTTCTTCTATATATTTCAACCAACTCATATTCCTTCCTTTTTAAAATTCATAGCCCAAAGATTATACAATAATCATTAAAATAAGCCCACATATATATAAAAACGCATATATTTATTTCTCAAATATGTCTCGATGGCCAAATCAGGTTCTAAGAAATCAAAGAAGAAACAAGCTAAGCAACCACAAGTTCATGCTAAGCCAACTAAACCTAAAGCTGTAACAGCCAGTTTCTGGAAGGATAAGATGAACCTTATCTTGATTGGTGCAGTGCTTATCATTACCTTTATCACGTTCAGTGACGCGCTTAATAATACGTGGGTAAGTTGGGACGACGACCGTAACTTTATGGAGAACGAGTACGTGCGTAATATCTCTGCGGCAAATTTCTGGGATTACACAGGCAAGATTTTTACTGATGATGTAATCGGCGGATACAATCCCTTGACGATATGGACTTTTGCTCTGGAAAAAATGGCATTCGGGATGGAAGATGCGGACTTGCGATGGTGGCATCTTAATAACATCCTCCTACATTTATTATGTGTATTCTTAGTATTTCGGATAGGCTTGCTCCTAAAATTAAAACCTATACCTGCGGTCTTGTTAGCCTTATTGTTTGGGATTCATCCCTTACGTGTGGAATCGGTAGCGTGGTTGACAGAGCGCAAGGATGTATTGTTTGCAGCGTTCTATTTCGGAGCGCTCTTTTACTATATCAAAGCTAAGCTTAAGAACAAGATGCTGGGCAATATGCTCATTATTATACCCTTGTTTTTCCTTAGCGGACTTTCAAAAATCCAAGCAGTTAGTTTACCACTTTCTATGCTTGCCATCGACTATTATCTCGATGGAAAATTCACAAAAGAATCCATTATTTCCAAGATTCCTTACTTTGTGATTTCAATCCTTATAGGATCGCTTGGAGTAATGATTTTAAGCGGAGAAGGAGTAATTTCGGACGGGACCAACTTTAGCTTTTTTCAACGATTATTCATAGGTAGCTACTCGTATATGATCTATATGGTCAAGTTAATATACCCTTATGAGATGTCGCCATTATATCCATATCCCGCAGCCTTTGAGACTAAATTTTATCTCAGTGCTATTCCATTTTTTGCGATAGTAGGAGGATTATTCTATGCATGGAAAAAAGGAATAAAAGTGTGGGTGTTCGGGTTCTTGTTTTTTACCTTTAACGTGATGTTTGTTCTACAGATCATAGGCGCGGGTCAAGGCTTTTTAGCAGATCGTTTTACTTATGTCCCGTACTTTGGGATGTTCTTTATTGCAGCCTATTATTTTGGGAAGTTGGATTTGGAGAAAATGACGGGTAAAATTATTGCAGGTGCGGTGGCGCTGTATATGCTGCTATTTGCGTGGATGAGTTATAAACAAGTTGATATATGGACCAATTCATATAGCTTGTGGACACATACTATTGGGTTATACCCAAAGACAAAGGTAACGTGGGGAAATAGAGCGAATTGGTTACGAGACAATGGGTATAAACAACTAGCATTGGAAGATTATTCTCATCGACTGACTTTAGGAGCAGACGATGCAGAGCCATTTAATTCAAGAGGAAAATTATACTTCCAAAGCCAAAGAGCTGATACATTGCAACTTGCGCTTGCAGACTATAAAGTCGCTGTAGATATAGCAAGGGCCAAAAAAGCAACAAATAGAAAATACGCCAAGAACCTTCCTGAATACTTGGTAAACTTAGGTTCTACGCATGCCCGGCTAGGAAATAATGCTGAGGCAATCAAGTCATTTAATGAAGCTGAGACCTTCGATCCCAACAATAAAAACATCTACTTTAATAGATCAATTACCTACCACAATATAGGTGACTATTCAGCTGAATTAAAAGACATTTTAAGTTATCTTAAGTTCCGTCCTTATGATGGACCCATGATTATTAATTTGGGAACAGCCTATCGTTTGACCAATAACCATGTAGAGGCAGAAAAAGCATTCATTCGCGCTAAGCAGTATACACAAATCCCTGCTCTTTTTATCGAAGAAACAAGAAATTTTATAGCTCTACGCAAGTATGATCAAGCTAGAAATAATGCTAGGACCTTGCAGCAAAATGGGATAGAGATACCTGCTGATATTAAGGCTGCATTGAATATGTAGAGCACGGTAAGTGCAATTATGATACAGGGGTTTTCAACCATTGGCCCTTCCATTTTACAGGAGATGTCAGTAATATAGAGTGCGATCATTAATAAATTTCAAAAAAATCATACGCTCTTGTTATGAGTACTAGGTCTATCTCGTTACTTATATGTAATGACGAAGCAAGAGTACAGAAAAACAATATTTTCACTATCGGATAGGCTCTATCCTATGATCATGAGATTTCTCGGCAATCCTAGTGATACAAAGGATGCGATTCAAGATATTATGGTGAAATTATGGGATAAGAGGGCTCAACTATCTAAACATCCGAATGTTTCAGGATTTGTATTCCTTACGGCTAGGAATCATTGCCTGGATGTGTTGAAGAAGAAGAAATTGAATGTGGTTGAATTGACGGATTACAATTCCAAGGTCATAGATGTGGAACATCACAATCATCGATACATTGAGCTGAAGGAAATGATTGAAAGGATACTAGCTAGTTTTCCTCCCTTACAAAAAGAGATTCTAGTACTCCGAGATATTGATGGGCTGGAATACAAGGAAATTGCAGAAATTAAAGGCCTCACAATTGAGCACGTCAGAGTACTAGTTTCAAGGACTAGGAAACGGGTGCAGCAAGAATTAATTAAGCATCACAATTATGGATAAAGAGCGAGAAAAATACTTGATTGATAGATACATGGAGGGAAAGACTACCCTACAAGAAGAACAGGAATTAACAGCTATTTCGAGTTCAGCAGAGCAAGGCCTAGGGTCATGGTCGCAGTATGTAGCGAATGAAAAATATACAGCGCCTCATGGTTTGGCAGATGAGTTATGGGATCAGAGTGAACTAAAGGATAACAAATTCTCTCGAATAGCGGTACTTTTTTTAACAGTCGCTCTTTTCCTTGCAATACTGCTAGCTGGCTACGCTCACAGTGCAACCAAAGCAAAGGCAGAGCATAACAACAAGGCACTACAAGAAGCATTTGCCTTACTTGCTGAGGCCGAAGAAACAAAAGAAACAGAAGTCTTATACCAAGACAATTCAATAACTATATATTTATCTTACGATTGATACAATCTTAAAATCTAATTATGAAAAATATTATAATCGCTATTTCCTTATTGCTCGCATGTTCAACAGCAATCTACGCCCAAGAAACCGACACTAAAGAAGACAAAAAAGCAGAATTAAACGTGGTAATAAATGAAGGAGAAAATCCCGATTTATACATTGATGGGATACAGTATGACGCGGCAATTCTCGACTTACTAGATCCAGATAAAATAGCGACGATCAATGTCATGAAAGGAGACGGAAAAGATAAGATAATAGTCGTCTCGAAAAAAAATGGAACGACAAGGTTCTCAACTGACCAGTTTGAAGGCGACGTAGAATTTCAAATTAAGAAAGGTAGAGGGAAAAAAGGAGGCAATGAACCAGTCATAATAATAGACGATAAGGTTGTAAAAAAAGGCACCCTTGACAAGCTTGATCCAGAAACGATTAAGACTATAGAGGTAATGAAGGGAGATGAAGCCATCCAGAAATACAGCGCACCGAATGGCGTAATAATCGTCACTACAAAAACAAAGAAAAACTAGTCCAGACGAAATTGCGAAAAAGTGAGCATTAGTACGCTGAACAGTTGTAATAATTCTACTTTTGCCATATGCTAAATAGTCTTCATATCCGAAATTATGCGATCATCGAAGAACTCGACATGAGTTTTTCTGATCAGCTGAATATAATTACAGGTGAAACAGGTGCTGGGAAGTCGATTCTTACTGGTGCGTTGGGTTTGATACAAGGAAACAGAGCGGATACCAAGGTACTTTATGATAAGGATCAAAAGTGTATTGTAGAGGCTGAGTTTACAAGTGAGGACAAAGATGTGATGGCGATTCTGAAGGGAGAGGAGATAGAGATTGACACTACGATTACAATAAGGAGAATGATTGCGCCTTCAGGTAAATCGCGAGCCTTCATAAATGATGAGCCGGTCAAACTCAGTGTGCTTAAGAACATAAGTGAGCGATTGGTAGATATGCATCGGCAGTTTGATACTCAGGGGATTAACAAGGAGGATATTCAGTTTTCCATGCTTGATAGTGTTGCGGATACGGAGAAGATTGCGGCTTCTTATAGTGTGGCTTTCGCCAAATTTAAAAAATATAAGACTGAGCTAAAGCGGTTAATCGAAGAAGAGTCGAGAGTCAATCAAGAACTAGACTTTATAGAATTCCAGCTGAATGAACTCTCAGAGTATGAGTATCAAAAAGGAGAACAAGAAAGCCTAGAGTCGGCTGTCAATTTACTGGCGAATGCGGAGAACATAGTTACGGCACTACAAAAGATAAACTTCGATTTAGACGAGAGTGAGTCGAGCATCATTGGTCAATTGACAGAATTAAGAAATGAGCTTGAAAAAGCGGGAGATGCTGGAGAGGAGATTAATTCGGTAAATGAGCGTTTGATGAGTGTTGTAGAGGAGTTGCGAGATATTGCGGGTTCTGCATCAATGCTTGAAGGAACGATAGATGGAGATCCTGCGACATTACAAGAGAAGCAAGATCGGTTAGACAACATGTATCGGTTGATGGGAAAGCATAACAAGGAAACTTTGGATGAATTGGTGGATTACCAAGAAGAATTGAGTACAAAGTTGTTCAAGTTAAAGTCGTATGGTAAAGACAGAAGTTCGCTTGAAAAGTCAATTAATGAGACCCACAAAGAGTTAGATGAAATAGCTGAAAAATGGTCAGCCAAACGAAAGTCAGTTGCGCCTTCTTTTGAAAAGAAAATCCTAAGCTTACTGGGTTCATTGGGAATGGAACATGCCCAATTTAAGATATCAATTAAAAAGTCCGCAGAGTTGAGATCGAACGGAAAAGATGACTTGATCTTTTTGTTTAGTGCGAATCCGGGTAAAGAATTACAGTCTTTAAGCGAAGTCGCGAGTGGAGGAGAATTATCGAGACTCGCATTGAGTTTAAAATCGATAATCGCAGGTAAGATGGAACTAGGGACATTGATATTCGATGAGATTGATACTGGAATATCCGGAGAAGTGTCTTCGAAAATGGGTAAAATCCTGCAATCATTATCTCAGGACCAACAGATTATTTCCATCACGCACTCCCCTCAGATCGCCTCTAGAGCTGAGCGGCACTTCTTTATATATAAGATCGTAGAGAATAACAGAACATATACGAAGATCAGAGTTTTAGATTCAGAAGGAAAAGTAATGGAGCTTGCGAAAATGTTAAGTGGAGATCCTCCAAAAGCATCTGCGATAGAGAATGCGAGGGAATTATTGCAAGGGTAGGTGTAGATTATTTTCTTAAGACAGAATATAAAGTTCGAATAGCTATCAATACAACCCCAATCATAATTGCTAAACCTATAGCAAGCCAATAGGAATACTTAGAAAACCTGCAATAATATCTAGTTGAAGTAAAGGCAATTTCAAAATTTCAAAGAAAGTAATGTTCAAAACATTAAGAATCCTAACTATTGTTATCATAGTAAAGTTTTATACCAATTCTGTTTTAGAATTTCGCCTATTTTCAAGTTTATAAAAGCAATTACTTCGTTAGAAATACTCATGATAGCTAAGGTTGTCCTTGCGTTTTCTGCCTTGTACTTGATTTAAACCGAAATATGCATTAAGATATCTATTACGAGCTGAAACTGCTTCGACAATGGGAACGTCCAGCTCTTTTGATGCTCACCGTGATGGGGACCACGCCTGCGCCTCAAAAGAACTGTTGAGCTCCCATTCTCTTTGCATTTTAA
>CALBVQ010000151.1 GCA_937969485.1 uncultured Saprospiraceae bacterium
CTAAATTTGTGTATTAAAATTAGCTTTATATAGGTGTTTTGTTATGTTTATGGCTAAAAATACATGCTATAAGTAGCCGTATGTGTGATTTTATGATATGTGACTAGATTCAGCTTTCGATTACCTGCATAGTTTTAAGGAACTAGTACAATAGAGGCATCTGCGGTCTCATGCGGGAGTCAACAGGCGAGCAAAAGCAACAGAAACCAAAGGTGAACCTTTTTGAGCTTGACTCAAAAAAATAATACACTTAATCCAATGAATTAGGGTAAGTTACATAACTAAGTGAAAATTAATTTGTTCTGTATTACATATTATGAAAAAATATAATATATATTTGCTTGATAAATGAATATATAGATGAAGACTAAAGCAAAAATACTTGTTGTCGATGATGATAGTTCTATACGTAGGACGCTGAAGGACATTTTACAATTTGAGCGATATGAGGTGGAAGAGGCGAGTGATGGAGTGGAAGCTATCGTTAAGATCAAGCGAAATGAGTTCGATGCGATTATCATGGATATCAAGATGCCGAAGATGGATGGCATGGATGCTATGGAGCGGATCCAAGCAATCAAGCCAGACACACCCATTATCATGATTTCAGGTCATGGAAATATAGATACTGCTGTAGAGGCGGTAAAGAAAGGTGCATTTGATTTTATACAAAAGCCACCTGATCTTAATAGACTTTTGATTACGATACGTAATGCGATGGATAAGAGCAATCTTATTACTGAAAAAAAGGTTCTTCAACGAAAGGTAAAGAGTAAAGCGGCCAAGACAATAGTGGGAGAGAGTCAAGGAATTAAGCATATCATGCAGACGATAGAGCAAGTTGCGCCAACTGATGCAAGAGTTCTAGTTAATGGCCCCAATGGTTCAGGTAAGGAATTAGTTGCTCGCTGGATTCACGAGAAGTCTTCGAGAAGTGACAATAATATAATAGAGGTAAATTGTGCGGCAATTCCTAGCGAGTTGATAGAGAGTGAATTATTCGGACATGAAAAAGGATCATTCACGTCAGCTCATAAGCAAAGAATAGGGAAGTTTGAACTAGCACATGGAGGAACATTATTCCTTGATGAAATAGGTGATATGAGTCTTTCGGCGCAAGCTAAAGTTTTGCGTGCCTTACAAGAAAATAAGATAACGAGAGTTGGTGGAGACAAGGAGATCAAAGTTGATGTACGAGTAGTAGCTGCAACAAACAAAGATTTACGAGTTGAAATCAAGAAAGGGAAGTTTAGGGAAGATTTATATCACAGACTAGCTGTGATCATAGTTCAAGTTCCAGCACTTAACGATAGAAAGGAGGATATTCCATTACTTGTGGATCATTTCATCACCAACATATGTGAGGAATACAGTACTCCAAAGAAGAAAATTGATAATTCAGCAGTCAAGGAACTGCAGAAAATTAACTGGACAGGAAATATCAGAGAACTGCGTAATGTAGTTGAAAGATTAATTATTTTAAGTAAAGAGGCCATCTCCAAAACCGACGTCATTACTTATGTGCAATCTCCTAAGAAAGGTCCTGAAATGCAAGCCCTTTTTGATAAATTCGATTCATTTGAGCAACTAAGTTCATATTTACGTGAGCAGTACGAATCTTATAAATTCAAAGAGGTAATATAGATTAGTGGCTGCAATGAGATATGTTATACCAATTCTGTTTTAGAATTTCGCATATTTTAAGTTTATAAAAGCCATTACTTCGTTAGAAATACTCATGATAGCTAAGGCTATCCTTGCGTTTTCTGCCTAGTACTTGATTTAATAATTCTTGAAAATAAAGTAAAACCTTAAGAAAGAATTGGTATTAGATATAAGTGATTGTTATCATAGAATTTTAGGATAGTTTGACGATTTTTATAAATCGTTGCGCGGATAAAAGGCAAATAGCTTTTTATCCGCTTTTTTTTTGGGGTTTAACCCCAAAGAACACAAAGGTGGCTTGTAGAAATTTATAGAAATTGTTTGTTTATATTTGCTACTATAATTAAAACAAAAAGATGGCTAAAGATTTTAAAGCTACTGTAATGAAGCAGTGGGAAGCGGGGCAAGGAGAAAATGCTTGGACAATGTTCAAAGTGATTTCTGAATTTGTAGATGGGTTTGAAACATTAAATAAGATAGGACCGTGTATTTCAATTTTTGGTTCAGCGCGAACTAAGAGTGATGAGAAATACTATAAGTTGACTGCGGAAATAGCAGGAAGATTGACTGAGGAAGGATTCGGTGTGATTACAGGTGGAGGTCCTGGGATCATGGAAGCGGCGAACAAAGGCGCATTCGAGGCAAACGGGATTTCTGTAGGGCTAGATATTGATCTTCCCTTCGAGCAATTTGTGAATAAATATGTAGACAACGACAAGAAGTTGAATCATAGATACTTTTTTGTACGTAAGGTAATGTTTGTGAAGTATGCTCAGGCATTTATTGCAATACCAGGGGGATTTGGGACTTTGGATGAATTATTTGAGGTATTGACATTGATTCAAACCAATAAGATTTCTAGGGTGCCAGTGATATTAGTAGGAAAGGAATTTTGGGGAGGAATGAAAACTTGGATAGAGAATATAATGCGTGATGAGTTTAAGACTATTTCACCTAAGGATATGGACTTACTGCCAATTGTAGATGATCCTGAAGAGATTGTAAAAATTATACACGACTTCTACAAAGAGCATAAATTGAAGCCAAACTACACTATGTAGAACTTTCACGCAGTAAATAACATTAGTATAATAAACGATCAAAAATGCCTAGCGAACTTCATGTCAAACGGAATAAAGCCTTGCATATAAGACTATTTCTTATTGCCTTAGTTGGGCTTGTTTTTTCTGTATTGTATTACGTCATTCAACTGGCTAATTCATCTCTTTTGTGGATGATGATTACTTCTGTGATCGCTCTACTATTTATTTTTGTATTGGTGACATCATTACGAATGTTATTGAATAGGAAACCAGCTCTTAGTTTAACAAATGAAGGAATTGTTGACTCAATTTCCTTAGCTTCAGCTGGCACTATTCCATGGAAAGAAGTGAAAAGTGTAAAATTAGAGACTTACCTCAACTCACCACAAATATTAATCGCACTTCACCACCCTGAGAGGATATTGGAAAAATTAGGATACGTCAAAAAAAGAATGGTTAATCAACAACTCGTTGATACCGGAGCTGTCATCGTGATCAATCCCAAGATGATCCAAGGGAAGCCACAGGATATAGTAAATAATATTAAGCGAAGAGCAAGAGTGTAACAATTTTTCGGCTGATTTCAGAGATTTCCTTATTGCTGTTATCACAAGCCTATGGTACAGTATTCTGCCTTCTTTTTTCTTTGTGATGACGTAGTTTTGGCAAAACATGGACAATATGGACCGACATACGATGGCAACTAGTTATATCAGTTCTTGTAAGAAGCAATTTGTATATTATAAGCAACTTGCGGAAAAAGCAGCAGCGCAGCTGACTGATGAGATGTTTTTTTCGACAAGCACTACACTTAATCCAAGTTTAGAACACAATAGCATTGCCGTTATTTACAAACACATTTCAGGGAATATGAAATCCAGGTGGACTGATTTCTATACAACGGATGGTGAAAAGGAATGGCGAGATCGAGATAATGAATTCATAGATCAAGACTGGACTAGGGAGCAAGTTGTTTCCTACTGGGAGGAATCTTGGGAGCTCTTGTTCTCAGTGATAAATAATCTTGATGAGGATAAATTAGTAAGGACAATCTACATCAGAAACATGGGTCATACTGTTGTAGAAGCATTAAATCGTCAGATGTTTCATTACGCCTACCATATCGGTCAAATCGTTTTACTTGCAAAACAATGGAGAGGGGATGAGTGGACAAGTCTTAGTATTCCAAGAAACTCGTCTCAACGTTATAATGACTCAAAGTTTTCAAAGCCCAAAAGGGATGTACATTTTACCGATGATTTATAAATAGGTAGGGTTATCCGCGACTGGCTCTAGCAGCCTCTCTAGCTGCTGCTCTTTCTTGAATTTTCTTTTGTCTAGCAGCCTCTTCTACAATGTAAGACTTTTGGAATTGCTGCAAGTGCTTAGGGAATTCATCATATCTAAGTGGACTTGTCTTGCCTTTCTTCTTTCCAACATCTTTACGGGCCGACTTCTTTCTTCTTTTGGTCCTTTCTTTAGACATCTCCTTAGGGATGGAGTATGTTCTTCGGAATTCTCGACTTTTATTGTAGATCATGGGAGAATAATCGATATACTGCCAAGATCCGATTCTAATCGCAGGTTCGTCACCTACTTTTACGATGTAAAATTCTTCATATTCCACATAATCGATTCTGTTTCTAGCTAGATCTTCTCCAAGTTCTCCTAGCGGAGCAACTTCTGTTCCTCCTTCGTCAAAATTAGGAGATACATATACTTTGATAAAATCATTGGGGTTGTCATTAACTCTTTGAAGAAGGTAAGAATCTCGTTTGTTTCTCCCTTTAAAAGGTTCACCTTCTTTGTGATTAACTACAACTCGTTCGTAATACAATCTAGGTGTAGGTTCCGAATTTTCATAAACATCTACATATTCAACTTTTTCACCGTCTTCCTCTTCTTCCTCTTCTTCTTCGTCGCTGTTTTCAGCAAACCAACTACTTTCATCTCCTCTTGAGATTTCAAGATATAATATATCGTCAGGATCTAACTCTACATCATTGCCATTTTCATCAATTAGGTAAAAGAAGTCGGAGTCATTAATGCTATCCGCCAAGGCCTTGTTAAAAGTATATGTTGCCTCTGCACTATCGACAGACATAACTATCACTTTTTCAGTATCACTAAAAATACCTTTGGATGCCGATGCGAATGTTTGAGCATCCGCAGAACATAACAACAGGGTAAGAAAACAAAGTACGAAACTAAATTTTTGCATAAAAACAGGTTTGTGCATAAAAATGGGTTTATCCAAGTGCTAAATGAAACATTTCATTGCAATATAAACAATTAACAAAGTACAAATATTGTTTCCTAAGCTTTAAAGTAAACAACCATAGTTGTTATCTACTTATTGGATAAACCCATTAATTAAATTATACCACTAAACGAAGTGGTTGTTCTAGCATTGATTTGAATGTTTGAAGAAATTGTGCACCGCTTGCTCCGTCTACTACTCTATGGTCACAAGAAAGAGTAACTTTCATCACATTGCCGACTACAATATTTCCATCTTTCACCACAGGCTTTTGGAATATACCACCAACAGCCATGATACATGCATCAGGTGGATTAATGATAGCTGTGAATTCGTCAATACCAAACATACCTAAATTAGATATAGTGAAGGTATTTCCAGACATTTCATCAGGAGAAAGTTTTTTGTCTTTTGCTTTTCCTGCAAGCGTTTTAACCTCAGCATTAATCATGCTTAGAGTCTTAAGGTCTGTATTCCTTATAACAGGCACAAGTAGTCCGTCAGGGACTGCTACTGCTACACCAACATGAATATCTTGGTGGTAAGTGATCTTGTCTCCGAACCAGCTAGAGTTGATTGTTGGGTGTTTTCTCAGTGACATTGCGGCAGCTTTAACTACCAAGTCATTAAAAGAAATTCTAACGTCTCCAGCAGCATTGACTTCTTTACGCGCTTTCATAGCGTTATCCATATCGATTTCAATAGTCAAGTAGAAATGTGGGGCACCAAATTTAGATTCACTTAATCTTCTAGCAATGGTTTTACGCATCTGACTTACTTTGACATCACCGTATTCAAAGTCTGAAGCTGGACGGAGGCTTTGCATAGCTGGGGGTGCAGAAGCTGGAGAAGTCGCACCATTTTTGATAAAATCTTCCACATCTTTCTTCACGATTCTACCATTTTCACCTGAGCCGGTCATGCTAGCAAGTGAAACTCCAGCATCCTTAGCGATACTTTTTGCTAAAGGACTTGCTTTAATTCTTTCATCGTTAGCTGTTGCCACAGTGGTTTCTGTAGGGGCGGGAGCTGAAGCTTGTGGAGTTGTAGCTAATTCTGGTTTTTTTGTCTCTTCAACAGCAGGCTCGGTTTTTGAATCCGAAGAACTTTCTTCTTCGGCGGCAAGAGCAGCTTTGTAGTCTTCGTCCTTGTCACCAATTACCGCAAGGATTCCATTAACTTCAATTGTGCCTTCTTCAATACCGATGTATAGGAGGTATCCTTCATGGAAACTTTCCAGTTCCATCGTAGCTTTATCGGTTTCTACTTCTGCGAGAACATCGCCAGGTGCGACTTTGTCTCCTACTTTAGCGATCCACCCTACGATGTTTCCCTCTTCCATTGTGTCGCTCATTCGCGGCATTCTGATTACTTCAGCCATAATATATTTTGTCTTGTGATCTTGAATACAAATATTGCTTGAAATATCGCTAGTCTTCCAGCATGTCATTTCACTTTCATTGCGCATAGCCTGGCCGCATATACAAATACGACTGTACATTCAGTCTCGAAAATGAGTTGATCTGCTGCGAATCTTCCGCTGTATCTCAACATATTACCGGTATATTACTACAACAGCAATAAATGCTTTGTGTTCGCATTGGAGAAAAATAGCTTTTGATTCCCTTGCGAATTTAGCTGCGAATATAATAATGCTTTTGTCAAAAAAATATTAGTTAGGGAAATAATTAAGGTATAAAAGGAATTTTGTGTGATTGTGGGTAATTAAAGTAGTATAGCTTTTGGGCTTAAAGCCCAAAAAATAAGAAAGAATATCGTTTCTTTGTCATTATAAATAATAATTGATGAAGTTTTCTTCCAAATTAATTGAAGAGGCAGTAGAAGTTTTTTCTCAATTGCCAAGCATCGGCAAAAAATCGGCATTGCGCTTGGTTTTACATATGGTAAACAGGGACAAAGGTTTTACTACCGAGTTTGCTGATGCGCTCAAGAATTTGCGTGAGAATATAAGGGAGTGCACACATTGTTACAATCTGAGCGATGAGGAAGTTTGCAATATATGTCAGGATCCACATCGCTTGAAAAAAGTGTTGTGTGTTGTAGAATCGATACGAGATGTTATGGCGATCGAGGAAACAGGTCAATTTTCAGGTCGTTATCATGTTCTAGGAGGAGTTATTTCTCCACTGGAAGGAGTAGGGCCGGATGAATTGACTGTGGACGAGTTAGTAATGCGAGTAAGAAAGGAGGAGATTGAAGAGTTGATTATGGCAATTTCACCGACAATAGATG
>CALBVQ010000152.1 GCA_937969485.1 uncultured Saprospiraceae bacterium
TCCTCCACCTATATAAGCTGTATTTGAAGTAAATAGGCAGTCATTTAGTGTTGCATCAGAAAACGTGAGATATAAACCACCACCTTTTTCTGTTGCAGTATTATTCATAAAAACACAGTTAACGTAAATTGGGTCTGAAAACTTATTATATATTCCACCGCCGTATCGCCTGTCGAAAGTTGCACCTTCGTATGGCATTTCCCCTATTCCATTTGCATTACCATCACTAAAAGTCAAGCCTTCAAAAACAGTTGCAGAAGTAAGTCCTGTATGCACCATAACGTGATAGGCGCTGTCATTTGAGGTTATCCCTGCTGTCACTAGATCACCACTAAGAATGGTTGTGTTTCCATCATTTATTCCAGTCAATGGGTTGTATCCTCCTTCTAAAACAATGTCAGTGCTAATGTGAAAAGCCCTGTCACGTGGATCTATAGTACTTTCATCCGGAGATGAAGATGGATAGTAAATACCTTCTGCTACTAGGATAGAATCTACTTCACAAAACATTGCTTGATCTAGGGCATCCTGAAGATCAGTATAGGCATCCGTCCAAGAACTTCCAGAGTTGTTTCCAACTGCAATCGCACTAACAAAGACTGTATTATTAAGACATGTTTCCGCTTCGTAAGCTCCAATATCAGGAATTCCTAACCTGACAGCACCTGTTATGTCCATCAAAGGAGCACCAATTACACTTCCAGCATTTATAACTTGGCTTGATACCATAAGGTTTATCCCATCATCTGCAGTACCAAAGATATCATCTAAACCATCTGGATCTGACTCATTAACAAATTGCGGATCTAAGTTTCCATTGGTATTCGGGCAGTCAACGCATCCTGCATATCCCCCTTCTACTATAGAGTTTGAAACTGTAGATATACCACTTATTTCACTTCCATTATCCCATGAAATGGAATTTGTGATTATCGTATTTGAAGAGGCCAGAATTGATCCCGCTGAATTGCTAGCTGAATTTGCATTTAATGTACAATTAATAATGTCTATAGAAGTACCGCTATTAGCAATTCCTGCACCACTGCTTGCTAAATTATTAATAAAGACACAATTTGTTATTGTGCTTTCAGAGGTTTCAATATTTGCCATTCCTCCTCCATTTAAAAAGGCCAAATTTGAATCAAAAATGGACCTTGAGATAATAGACGATGAGTTAAAAGAATTGCAAAGTCCTGCTCCTTTTTCTCCTTCATTTGAAGTAAATAGGCAATCAGTTATTGTTGCATCAGAATCCGTTATGTATAATCCACCACCATTTTCTATTGCTACATTATTGGTAAAAATACAGTTAGAATATAGTGGGTCTGAAGACTTATTATATATTCCACCTCCGAAACGCCTATCGAAAGTTGCACCTCCATATGTCATATCATTTTCTCCACTACCATATGCCCTACCATCAGTAAAAGTCAAACCTTCAAAAACCGAAGCGGTGGTAAGGCCAGTATTTATCAAAACATGATATGCATTATCAAACACATCGTTAACAACACCAATGTCACCGCTCAATATAGTAGCACCACCCGTCTGTGTTCCAGTAATGGGGTTGTAACCTCCTATTACAACAACATCACTATTAATGTGGAAGGCTCTGTCACTTAGATCTGTCAAACTTTCGTCAGGCGATGAAGTAGGATAGTAAGTTCCTTCTGCTACTAATATAGAATCAAAGCCACAAATCAAAGTTAAATCTAGAGCAAACTGAAGATCTGTAAAGGCGTCTGTCCAATTTAATCCACTTCCAGTACCTATTGCATTAATGTCTACATATACCAAATTAATTTGATTTTGATATAAACCTTCATAAGCTCCAATATCAATAATTCCTATCCTTGTTGCTCCAGTGATATCATCACTTGGTGCACCATCCGGATTTCCAGCATTGAGCGCTGGACTACATGTAAGCAGAGAAATCCCATCATCTACAGTTCCCAAGATATTGTCTGGACCATCTGGATCAGCCTCATTTATAAATAAAGGATCTATGTCTCCATTGGTATTCGGGCAACCCACGCATCCAGAAGATCCATATCCTCCTTCAATAATAGAGTAAGTTACACTTAAATTCCCATCTATTTCGCTTCCATTTCCCCATAGGATGCTATTTGTTATAGCGGCAAACCCTAAAATTGAAAAAACAGAGTTTCCATTAGGGGCTGTATTATTAAAAAAAGTACAATTATTTACATTCAATATGTCTACAGAATTATGATAAATACCTCCACCTGAAGAGGTTGAGGTATTACTTTCAAATACCGTATTAACCAATGTCGCTGTAGCACCGAATGTTATGCTTAGTCCACCACCAAACACAGATGAATTTTCACGAAATATACAGCTGCTCAGCTCTGGGGAACTTTGCCCTTGACTATGCATTCCACCTCCAGTAGGACTAGCAGTGCCGTTTGTGACATTTTCCGTAAAAACACAATTGAACAGTTGAGGTGAACTGTCCTCATTACTAATACCTGCACCGTTACTTATTGATGTATTAGACGTAAAAGTACAATTTGTCAATACGGGTGAACTTTCTTTATTTTTCATACCTCCTCCTCCATTAAAAGAGCCTTGTGCAATATTGTCAGTGAAAGAGCAATTGGTTAATTGACCTGAACATTGAGAATTGGCTATTCCTCCTCCATAACGGGCAGAATTTGATATAAAGGTACAAGAATCCAGTTGTATAGAACCACCAGCGTTAGAAATTCCTCCACCTCCACCTATCTGAGCCGAACTCGAAGAAATATTAAAACTAAAAGTACAATTGGTCATAACTAGAGAACTAGAAGAATTGTACATTCCTGCACCTGCGAGGGCAGAGTTGTCTGTAAAGGTGCAATTTGTAAGTGTTGGTGATGCTGAACTATTGTACATACCTCCTCCTCTACTGAGATTTACATTGCCTTGTGCAATATTGTCAGAAAAAGTACAATTGGTAAATGTTGGTGAACTTACAAAATTATGTACCCCTCCTCCTATAATACCAGAATTAGCTATAAAAGTGCAATTGGTCAATGTAGGTGAACTATTTTTATTATACATTCCTCCCCCTTCTCTAAAGTCTGTCGTATTAAAACTCGCATTTCCATCACGAAACGTCAGATTGTTAAAAACGGAAGACTCAGATAATCCTTCGGTAACCATAACATGGTATGCATTATCAGACATAACATTTGCATTACCAATGTCACCGCTCAAAATACTTGGATTAGCTGTTACTATTCCAGTATTAGGGTCGTAGCCTCCACTAATGATCACGTCCGAATATATATGGAAAGACTTCTTACGTGGATTTGAAGTTTCACCTTCTGGAGAAGAAGTAGGATAGTATGTTCCTTCTGCAATAAGTATGGAATCTATACCACATATCATTGCTAGATCCAAGGCATCCTGAAGATCAGTATATGCATTTACCCAAGTTAACCCATTTTCGTTACCGACTGCATTAGTATTTACATATACCACTTTATTTTGACATCGAGCTTCGTAAGCTCCTATATCCACAATTTCAATTCTTGGGGTCTTTGTGATATCCTTACTAGGTGCACCATTTGGATTACCAGCATTAATAGCTGGACTACTTACAAGTAGAGAAATATTATCATCTATAGTGCCCAAAATATTGTCTGGACCTTCAGGATCAGCCGCAT
>CALBVQ010000153.1 GCA_937969485.1 uncultured Saprospiraceae bacterium
TTCTTGACCTAGTTGCTTTTCAATTCGGGCCTTCAAATATTTAAGTATATCTGCACTCAATGAAATGGGAGAGTGGTATTTGCCATCAACTTCGATTTTTACCAGTGAATCTTCATCTTGATTGATGATTCGATAACCCAAGTTATCTTGAAATTTCTCTATGTCATGGTATGATTTACCTAGGAGTCTTTTAACAGAATAGACTGTTCGTTCAGGTGCAAGTTCAATCATTGCTCTTGCTTGTTCGCCAACAATGACAGAGCCGTCTTCAGCAAAATGTACAACGGAAGGAACAAGTGTGTTCTTGCCATCGTCACCTTTGACAGCTATGGCTTTTTCATTATCAACATAAGCTACTAGACTATTCGTTGTTCCTAGATCAATTCCAATAACAATGTTTTCATCCTTTTTAATCTCTCCGTCCTTAATACTAATGCTAATCTTAGCCATACTTAATTTTTGTTGCTGCAAAGGTAAGGTAGTAGTAACTTATTTCATGCCTTAAAGTTCATTTATGTGAAAGCTAGTGAGTAAGGTATAATAACGAAGAAATCTTAATGCTTGATGGATTTTTGCGCGCCATATCTCTTTTCATGATCCAGCAACCATTGCTTACGCTCCAATCCACCTCCATACCCACCAAGGTTGCCATCTTTTCTTAAGACGCGATGGCAAGGGACTAAGATTGAGATTCGATTGTATCCATTAGCTGAGGCTATAGCACGAATAGCTGTAGGTCTACCAATTAATTTAGCTTGATCCTCGTATGTTGAGGTTGTTCCGTAGCTGATCTTCTGCAATCCTTTCCATGCTTCTTGCTGAAATTCGCTTCCTGGAGCGTCTAGAGGGACACTGAATTCCTTTCTAGTTCCTTTGAAATATTCTGCTAGTTCTTTTTTCGCCAGAGCAATGTGCGAATTGTCACCGTTAATTATTTTTGCCTTTAGTAACCGCTGTAAGTCTTTAAACTCCGTTTCTAACATTCGTCGATCGACAAACTCTAGCAGGCAAATTCCATTATCAGTAGCACAGATAAACATGGGCCCTAGAGGACTGGTAATCCGGCTAATCAAAATTAGTTTCTGCTCGTCAATTAGTCGAGGTGGTTTGCCAATAAGTTTTTTGAAAGTGTAGCCAAAGCCACTTAATGATTCGTAACCTGACTCAAAGGCCACATTGGTAGCACTTTTACCTTTCTTTAGTTCTTGGAATGCGACATTTACACGGTACATGCGTTGAAAGGCTTGGAATGTCATTCCATAGTGCTTCTTGAACCAACGTCGCACAAGGGAAGGACTGATTGACAATTGCTTCAATTGGTAATCACCCACTTTTTGCTTCGGATTATTTTTTATCAATTCAATCGCCTGGCGCACTTGTTGTGGTGCTTCATTAGCATTTTCAGTTGGTTTGCAGATTTTACACGGACGGTATCCATTGTCAAGGGCATCCTTGAAAGTCGAGTAAAACAGTACATTTACTTTTTTTGGCTTTCTTGCTCGACAAGTTGCGATACAGAAAACCCCTGTTGTACGGACTCCCACATAGAATATACCCACATAGCTATCATCTCTATCTATTAAAGCCTTATAGTATTTGTCAATATGTTTTTGATCTGAAATAAGCATACTAAAAGAGATTCGAAAATGATTGTGATTCTAAAATTTCTGAAGTCAATTTTTTGAAGTCATTATACATTTTAGTGTACACAAAGTTACCCATACTGATTCGTTTTACACCAATTTGTTTTAATCTCTCAAAGTTTGGTAGGTTTGGCATGCACATTACGTTTACGGGAAGAGTTGTTGATGCAGTAACTGCGAGAATATCATTTTCATTGACTATGCAAGGTACGAAAACACCGTCTACTCCTGTTTCTTCGTAGATTTTTATCCGTTTCAGAGTCTCATCTAATGCAATTTCACCGAGTAAAATAAAAGTGTCGGTCCGTGCATTCATGAATATATCATAGCCATCTTGGGCTAAGGAATTCTTAATAGTGTAAAGTTGATTGGCAAAGTCTTGCGCTGCGACAAGTTTCCTTGAACCATCAACGATGCTATCCTCCAGATTAATCCCTACAATTCCTAGATCTACCAGTTTCTTGATGTTATCACATATTATTGAAATGTTGCGGCTATACCCAGCTTCTATGTCAACTGAAACGGGAAGCTCGGTATTCACAGCTAGCCTTTTAATAATGTAAAACATTTCTGCAAAGCATATTTGTTCACCATCTTCATATCCTAGCATACTTGCAATTGCAGCACTTGATGTTCCTATTGCATGCACGCCTAGATCCTCTGCAGCTTTCAGACTGGGAACATCCCAGGCATTTGCTAAGATTACTGGATCATCTTGTTGATGTAATTCTCGAAATTTCATTTTTGCTCCAAAGTACGCTCCATCTATTTTTTTAGGCAACCGAAAACTTGACAAGTATTTTCCCTCTAAATTGCTGTTATTAGTCAAGTTCAATCTGTATATTTACCAATAGCTTCTACAATGTATATTTGCAATCATTAGGCCTTATCTATGCACTCTGTTTTATCTTCGAAAGCCAATAGGCTATTTCTAATTCTAAGTGGTTTCTTTATTACGAATGCGATTCTTGCAGAACTAATAGGCATTAAGCTTTTTTCTGTGGAGGGCCTTCTAGGGATCTCGTCAATGAACTGGACTATATTTGGTGTCGAGAATATAGGTTTGACAATGACTGCTGGAGTTATCATATGGCCAGTCGTTTTTCTTATGACAGATATCATAAATGAGTATTTTGGCAAGAAGGGGGTGAAATTTCTCAGCTACCTTACTGTAGGATTGATCTTGTTTGCGTTTGGAGTTATTTATCTCGCTATTTATGTGTCGCCTGATTTATGGTGGCAAAATGAGAGTGGTAAGCTAGGAACTATGCCTATTGTAGAGAATATGCAATCTGCATTTTCGAGAGTCTTCGGGCAAGGTTTGTGGATTATTATTGGTTCTACTTTCGCCTTTCTTGTGGGGCAAGTGCTAGATGTCTCTATTTTTCATGCCATTAAGAAAAAGACCGGCGAAAAATATGTTTGGCTACGAGCAACTGGATCAACAGTTATATCTCAATTGGTCGATAGTTTTCTAGTACTTATAATTGCTTTTTATATTGGCGGAGATTGGGATCTAGTGCGAGTGTTAGCGATAGGAACGGTTAATTTTATTTATAAATTTGGAGTAGCGGTAATCTTAACTCCTTTTATATATTTGGGGCATTATCTCATCGATAAATTTCTTGGAAAAGAACTATCTAAAAAACTTAAGCACGAAGCCACTTCCGTATGAATCAGATCACTAATAGTATCGTAATGGTACGACCTGTAAACTTTGGGTTTAACCCAGAAACTGCCGAAAATAACTCTTTTCAATCTAAAATAGAAGGATTGAGTGCTCAAGAAACTCAAGAACAGGCACTTCGGGAATTCGATGATTTTGTTGCCTTATTGAGAGATCATGGAATTGAAGTGAAGGTTGTTGAAGATACGGCTGACCCCTACACTCCGGACTCGATTTTCCCCAATAATTGGTTTACAACACATGAAGATGGTGTAATCATTACCTATCCTATGTTTGCTGAATTGAGGCAGAAAGAGCGACGAGAGGATATATTGGATGAGCTAGGGAAGGGTGTGACTTCCGTCAAAAGGTATGGATTCGAGTATTTCGAAGAGGAAGGCAAGTATTTGGAAGGTACAGGTTCGATGATTCTGGATCGGCCAAATCGTATTGTGTACGCTTGCCTAAGTGAACGCACGCATGTTGAAATCTTAGAAAAATTCAGTGTTCTTCGTAATTACGATAAGGTGTTCTTCTATTCAGTCGATAAGGGGAATGAGCCTGTTTATCACACGAATGTAATGATGACCTTGGGAGAGCATTTTGTTGTAATATGCATGGACAGTGTGAAAGATGAAGAGGAAAGAAAGGCTTTATATAAAAGTTTTATGGAGACTGAAAAAGAAGTCATTGAAATCACCTTTGATCAAATGTATCAGTTTGCTGGCAATATGATTCAATTACGAAACAGTAGGGGAGAGCGTTTCGTAATTATGTCCCAAGTTGCAAAAAAATCCCTCACCAAAGCTCAGATTGAGAAAATAGAGGCTCATGGTAAGATATTAAGTCCTGATATTAATACAATTGAAACATTGGGTGGTGGGAGTGCGCGTTGTATGATAGCTGAAAATTTCTTGGTTTACTAGCCCTAACCTTAGACTACTTATTTTTATATTTTTCGCCCCTGTTCCTAGCGGCAGTGAAAACGACGTGTATTTTTTACTAGATAATATCTTTTGAGTTTTAAGGAAATCCTAACAAATTAATAATTAATTAATATGAATTATAAATATATGTTAAGATAAGTGGTACTTTTGAGCAAACAAAAATATCTAAAAGATGAAGAAACTATTACTATTATTTGTCGGATTGTTAATGGGTGTTGTAGCATTTACGCAGGTCACCACAGGAGCAATGAATGGACAAGTTACTGATGCTGAAGGTCTTGAACTGATTGGAGCAGCAGTTGTTGCAACTCATGGCCCTACAGGGACAGTCTATGGGAATACTACAGGAAATGATGGCTATTATCGTTTGTCGAATATGAAAGTAGGTGGGCCTTACAAGGTTGAGGTTACTTATTTAGGCTACGAACCTTTCGTGCAAGAAAACGTCTTTATTCAATTGGGGCAGACTTACAAGGTTAATGTAAATATGGCTTCTGAGTCATTGACGTTATCAAATGTTGAAATTGTTTCTGACAGGAACAATATCTTTGATGGTAACAGAACTGGTGCTGAAACTACAATAACTGAAGAGATGATCTCTAGTTTACCAACAGTCTCAAGGTCACTTGCTGATTTCACAAGATTAACACCTCAATCAACTGCACGTGAAGGAAATGATGGATTTGCTATCTCATTTGCGGGAATGAATAATAGGTACAATTCTTTATCAATAGATGGTGCCATAAACAATGATGTTTTTGGACTAGCTGGTTCTGGTACAAATGGAGGTCAAACAGGAGTTTCTCCAATATCAGTAGATGCAATTGAAACTATTCAGGTTTCATTAGCACCTTTTGATGTTAGGTTGGGAGGCTTTGCAGGAGCTGCTGTTAATGCTGTTACAAGATCGGGAACAAATAACGTTGAAGCATCTGTGTACGGATTTTACAGAAATCAGAATTTCGTAAGAGATACTTTTAATGGTGCTGGTGTTACTGACTTTACGGCTCAAACATCAGGTTTTAGAATTGGTGGTCCCATTATCAAGGATAAATTATTTTTCTTTGTAAATGCAGAAATCCAGAGGGAAGTGACTCCACTTCCATTCAATAGCGATGATTATATAGGAAACGCTAAGGATTCAATAGGATTGCTTATCGATAAGCTTCAGAATGAGTATGGTTATGATCCAGGAACTTTTACAGAAAACTCAAGATTCTTAAATAGTGACAAGGTTACAGTTAAGCTTGATTATAACATCAACAAAAACCATAATCTATCTTTACGTCATGGATATGTAGCTGCGAGAAATCTAGAAGGAGTTCAGTCTAATTCAAGAAATATTAATTTCTTAAATAGTTCTGAGTTTTTTAATTCAGTAACGAATTCTACTGCATTGGAATTGAACTCAGTGCTCGGTTCAACTATGTCAAATAACTTGGTTTTGTCTTATAACAATATCAACGATGATAGAGATCCTTATCAAGATCCATTCCCATATGTTTCCATAAATGATGGTTCAGGATCAATCAATTTTGGTTCGGAGTTATTTTCAACTGCAAATTTATTGAAGCAACAAGTGTTCACTATTCGTGACAATTTTGAAATCTACAGAGGAAGACATACAATCTTGTTGGGGGGGAGTTTTGAACACTATGACGTAGCTAACCTATTTTTAGCTTATAACTACGGACAATATGAGTTCAATAGCTTTAATGACTTTTATACAAATGGAGATGCTAGCTTTTTTCAACGTGTTTATTCATTAGTAGACAACGTGTCGGGTGATGAGTCAAGTGCAATTGCAGAATTTAGATCTTCACAATTAGGTTTTTATGCACAAGATGAATTCCAACTTAATGACAGATTTAAAGTGACAGGGGGAATTAGATTTGATCTTCCATTTTATGGAGATACTCCTCAAAATGATGCATTTAACACAGACACAGCTCCATTACTAGAAGCTGCAGGATACGACTTGCGAGGTGCTGAAGTAGGAAGTTTCATAAGACCAAACTTACAAGTTTCTCCAAGAGTTGGATTTAATTACGATGTTTTTGGAAATCAACAGACACAGGTTAGAGGTGGTACAGGAGTATTTACTTCGAGGGCTCCACTAGTTTGGGTAGGTGGTGCGTACAATAACTATGGACTAAATGCTGGTTACACAAGAAGCTTTAGTCAACCATTCAACCCTGATATCCAATCTCAACCTCCAGGGGAAGTAGATTTAGTAAATACGTCACCAAGTGGACAAATTGATTTATTCGCGGACAATTTCAAATTACCTCAATTCTGGAGAACTAACATTGCAGTTGACCAGAAGTTACCTTTGGGATTAATTGCGAATGTAGATCTTATGTATACTAAGACATTGCAGAATGTTGCATATCAAAATTTGAACTTGAAACCATCTACGATGTCGTTGACTGGTACACCGGACAACCGTCCTATTTACGATAGAAGAGATGAAATAGATGGTACTTATTCAAGAATAATGTTGGGATATAACACGAATCAGGGATATGCTTACAATGCTACTGCGTCTATCTCTAGGCCATTCAAAGACGGTTGGACTACCATGTTAGCTTATTCTTACGGAGATGCTTACGCTGTATTTGATGGAACATCTTCTCAAAATTCATCTCAGTGGAGAGGTTTACATTCAGTAAACGGTAGAAACGTAGATCAGCCATTAACTAGATCAGATTTTGCTTCAGGAAGCAGGGTAATTTTCAACATAGCGAAAAGATTCGAATGGACTAAAAATGTTGCTACTACATTTGGTATTTTTCACGAGTCAATTCAAGGTTCTCCTTCTTCTTTCATCTACAATGATAATGGTAACTTGAATAATGAAGATTCAAGAGAAAGATCGTTGATTTACATACCAGCGAGTAGTGACGAAATTATTTTGGTAGAAAGCAATGGTGTTTCACCGGAAGATCAATGGATTGCTCTAGATGCTGCAATTGAAGCAGATCCGTACTTGTCTAAGAATAGAGGTTCTTATGCTGCAAGAAATGCGTCATGGGGAAGATGGGCTAATGTACTGGATCTTAAAGTTATCCAAGATTTTACAGTTGATGTGAAGGGTAAGACACATACACTGCAATTAACAGCAGATATCTTTAACTTCACTAACTTATTAAATTCTTCTTGGGGAATTAGATCATTTTATCCTACTAATGTTCAGTTTCTTGATTACAGAGGAAGGCTGGAAGATGCTAATGGTAATGAAACTATTCCTACATTCAGTTTTAACGAAAATATCTTAAACGGACAGGAGTCAGAACTATTTCCTGATTTAGATCCAAACAGAGTTGAACCATTTTTTGATGATAATGGAATTCAAAGCTCGAGATGGCAAGCGCAAATCGGAGTACGATATATTTTTAGATAAGACACTTGCTTTTATTTAGAAAAAAAGGGGCTGTTCAAAAGACAGCCTCTTTTTTTTTCTTTACTTACACCATTTAGCAACTTATACCAATTCTGTTTTAGAATTTCGCATATTTTCAAGTTTATAAAAGCAATTACTTCGTTAGAAATACTCATGATAGCTAAGGCTATCCTTACGTTTTCTGCCT
>CALBVQ010000154.1 GCA_937969485.1 uncultured Saprospiraceae bacterium
AAGCAGTTTCGGTTCGTCATTGATATCTTAATGCATATTTCGGGTTAAACATGCAAAGGACTTCATTTAATTACTTTACAACTTTTACGCTTATTTATCTTCAGCTGAATTGTACCTTTTTAATGTAGGAATGTCGAAGAAAATCTTTAGCATGGCAATTACCGCGGTCATCGCAATGTAGAATGGAATGAAAGGTCCGATAATGGAAATCCTGTCAATGTCTAAAATCATGTATATATTAGTCCGTAGCCTGATTATTCTTCATTGGAAAACACGCTAAAACTTAGGGACTGTTATATTAATAGCAATTTTTAGCAGTCTGAATTATACTACACTGAATGTCGATCAACATTAAATGGCAAGAGAGGACTTGCGCACATATGAAATAGAAATTTCCCGTCTTCACTAATTAATTTATGATTTGCAATTGTAAGCGGCATTTTATACCAAAATTTGTATAATTAGATGTGGAATTAATTATTAGAGTTAATTTTACCACCTTATAACTTATTTATGATTATTTACAAGGAATTTAGCTTTGATTCTGCTCACTTTTTACCAAATGTCCCTGATGGGCACAAATGTAAAAACTTGCATGGACACACATATCATATCAAGATATTTATAGACGGGCCACTAGATCCGAAAGTGGGCTGGGTTATGGATTATGGAGATATGAAGATCGCATGGAAGCAGGTAGATGAACTCTTAGATCATAAATATCTAAATGATATCGATGGACTTGAAAACCCTACAGCGGAAATTATTGTTGTATGGATATGGCGCAAACTTAAGCCCTTGCTACCTGAATTGTGCAAGCTTGAATTGAAGGAGACGCCTTCTTCAGGAGTAATTTATCAAGGTGAATTAGAAAATATATGACTAGGAGATCCTCAGTAGGAGTTGAAGGTGATGAGCCGAAAAAAAAGATTAGCAGAGAAGAGTTTAAGGAGGCCTTACAGATATTTAAGTATGTTAAACCATATAAGTGGTATTTAGTTGGCGCTTTTACCATGTTGGTGTTAAGCAGCTTGCTGACAATGATTTTTCCATATTTAGCTGGAGTGTTGTCTGATATAGCGACAGGTACTGATAGATATGGATTAAATCTCAATGATGTAGGTAAGATTTTGATCTTGATAATTGTTGTTCAAGGTATTGTTTCTTATTCTCAAGTATGGTTCAATGCGATGGTTAGCGAGCGGTCGATGGCAGATCTAAGGATGGCACTATACGCAAAGATGGTAAGTCTACCAATTTTCTTTTTCGAAGAGAATAGAGTAGGAGAATTGATGTCAAGAATTTCATCAGATGTTGCTCAGTTACAGAGTGTGTTTTCATCCACTCTGCTTAGTTTCTTTCGCCAAATCTTTATCCTGGTTATCGCTGTGAGTCTTCTATTATTTATCACACCGCAACTATCGCTCATCATGTTGGCAACTTTTCCTATTGTCGTAGTTGGCGCATTATTTTTCGGTAGATATTTAAGAAGGCTATCAAAAAATAGACAGAAAGAACTAGCAAACACGAATGTGGTAGTGGAAGAATCTCTTCATAATATCAAATCAGTAAAGTCTTTTACCAACGAGCAGTTTGAGTCGGAAAGATATGACAAGAAGATAAAGAGCCTAGTTGGAATATCACTGAGTTTGGCGCGAGTAAGAGGTGGTTTTTCCACCTTTATTGTAGTGTTGATATTCGGAGGATTATTCTTTGTTCTTTGGATGGGAGCTAATTATGTAGCTAATGGTGATATGACGATAGGGGATCTGGTTACTTTCATAGCCTATACAGGATTTATTGGAGGTTCGATTGCAGGTCTTGGGAATTTCTACGCAGAGATTGTCTCGGCGATTGGAGGCACTGAAAGGATAAGAGAGATATTGAATCTAGATAGTGAGTTAAATATTCTATCTGAAGAGACAATTCAGGTAGAGGGGAATTTACAGTATAATGATGTTCGCTTTTCTTATCCTACGCGTAAGGATTTTGAAATATTAAAAGGAATTAGTTTTACCATCGCAGCTGGCGAAAAGACGGCACTGGTGGGGCAAAGTGGATCGGGAAAAAGTACAATTGTTCAACTTTTAATGAGATATTATGAGCTTGAGCATGGAGAGATCTTAGTAGATGGGAAGAATATAAATGGGATAGACCATAAAGCATTTAGAAAAAATCTAGCTATTGTTCCTCAAGAGATTATGCTTTTCGGTGGAACCCTAAAGGAAAATATTCTTTATGGAAAACCAAATGCAAGTGAAGAAGAAATCATGGCTGCTGCAAAGAAGGCGAATTGCTATGATTTTATCATGAAATTTCCTGACGGGTTTGAAACTACAGTTGGTGAAAGAGGTGTTAAATTATCAGGCGGTCAGAAACAAAGAGTCGCAATAGCACGAGCTATTCTGAAAGACCCTAAGATCTTAATTCTTGATGAGGCAACTAGCGCACTTGATACTGAAAGTGAACGATTAGTGCAGGAGGCGTTGGAAAATTTGATGGAAGGTAGGACTTCGATCATCATTGCACATAGACTATCTACAATAAAAAATGTTGATAATATAATAGTTATCGATGACGGTAATATTGCTGAAGAAGGAAGTCATGATGTACTGATAGAAAAGGAGAATGGGACTTATGCGGCACTTGCCAAATTGCAATATGAATAATCTTCTTACATTTACATAAGAATTAAAATTTACGATATGAGAGCTATAGTGTTAGTGTTATTGATTTTTTGTACCCTACAAGTAGGCACAAGTCAATTTAATATAGGCGTTGTTTCAGGTGGAGATTTATATCAGAGGTATGTCAATCCCGTTGATGATACTGGAACGGATCGTTCAGCTGGTTCTGCATTGATCAATGCCTCCTTAGGATTGAAACTATGGGTAGGTGCACCTGCATTTTCAGTGAGTGTTGAAGCTCACGCCAATTCTGGTACTTTAGCATTGAATATTGAAGAGTACAAGGGCTTAGGTGCCTTATCTTTTCCAGTCTTGGCTAAGCTGAATTTCGGAGGTTTGAGTGCGTTTGGTATAACAGAAGATAATACAGGCTGGAGTATTGGTGGAGGTTGGCAACTAAGTAAAACAGAGGTATATGGTTTATCATCGGCTGCCAGAGCGCAAGGTGTTGAACGGAACTACTTTCCAACCTACATTGGTGAAGTATCTTTCGGTGCTGGAACGAAATCTAAGGTAAGGGAATTTTACATTCGTTATGGTTTCAATCCTGATACTTCAGCTAATTCACTTAATATTGGAGTTAATACCACATTCAGTATTCCTTTCATGAAATTACCAGACTTTAATATCAAGCCTGACTCGGAGGAAGAAGAAATAATCAAGATTTAATATGCCAAGCTTAAAGGCGTTCAATACTTTCGGAGTCGATGTATCGGCTTCTTCAATAGAGGTGATTTCGAAACGTTCAGACTTAGAATTGTTCAACTATGAAAGCGTTGAAGACTATTTTATTCTTGGGGGGGGATCTAATCTATTACTTACAAAAGATATTAATAAGCCAGTCCTTAAAAATGAAATTAAAGGCAAACGTATTGTGCAGCAATCAGTTGCAGAAGTTTGGGTGCAAATTGGAGGAGGAGAGAATTGGCATGAAACCGTTTTGTGGTCTCTAGATCAAGAATTGGCTGGACTGGAAAACTTGTCGCTAATCCCTGGAACAGTTGGTGCTGCTCCCATCCAGAATATTGGCGCCTATGGGGTGGAATTGCAAGATGTATTTTATCAACTTACTGCATATGATCTAATGCAAAAGGAGGTTGTCACATTCAGTAAGGAAGATTGCCAGTTTGGCTACAGGTCTTCATACTTCAAAAGACCTGAAAATAAGGGACGATACTTTATTACACATGTAACCTTGAAGCTGTCCAAGGCTTTTTCGACAGTGAATACTTCTTACGGTGCAATAGAAAATATCCTGAATGAAAATCAGATTGACAGTCCTACTGCTCGAGATGTCAGTGAGGCTGTAGTTGAAATTAGACAATCCAAATTACCCGATCCTACCGAGTTAGGAAATAGTGGGTCATTCTTTAAAAACCCCATCGTTGCTGTTGAGATTTTCAAAGGTATTCAAAAAATATACGAGAAGGTACCTTCTTACCCTGTTTCGGAAGGCTTGGTAAAGATTCCGGCTGGTTGGTTGATTGAACAATGCGGTTTTAAAGGGAAGGTTTATGGTGAGACGGGAAGTTATGCCAAGCAAGCACTAATAATCGTAAACTATGGAAAGGCAACTGGAAGTGAAATTTATGAGCATGCTCTCAGAGTTCAATCTTCAGTGAAAGAAACCTTTGGAATCCAGCTGGATTGTGAAGTGAATATTATATAATAGTCATAAGCGAAAGATCCACGAGCATCTTTCGGTCTAACTCGAAATTCTGATAAGTCTATTTATTATTAATCTTGCTTTAGTTTCAATGCAGGATCATTCTCAGGAAGTACATATTGTGTTTGTTTCTTACCAAACACCGATACATTAACATAACGCTTTGGATTCAACCGTAGATCTTGTAGTAAAAGCCCTATTTCCTCACTTGTGTTTTCGATCTCCTTGTAAAGTTCCTCGTCGTTCACCAACATTCCAAGCGTCCCCTCTCCGCGCTCAACTTTGTCAACAATCTCAGTGATCTTAGCCATTGATGCATTTGTTGCCGCAATAGTACTCTTCAGGTCAGTTATTGCTTCCGTAGCAGTATTCATTGTCGTATTCGCGTTTGCAACAGCTCCTGAAACATTTGCATTTTTTAAGTCATTTGTGACAGTTTCCACGTTCATCAAGATGCTTTCGATCCGCTGGTTGTTATCATTCAGTGTATTACTCAACTTACTCAAGTTTGACGACACATTCTTTACATCGTAAGTTGAGCTAGCTAATACTCTATTTATCTTAGTGGTTATGTCACTGAGGTTTGCAACTGAAAGCTTTAAGTCTTCCATGATCACAGTAAAGTCAGCACTTGCACCTTCTTCTCCACCTATCAATTCTTGTATCTTGTTTTGAGCATTTTCCATTGCTCCATCTATAACTCCGTCTCCTAGCATAGATGACATTAATCCTCGTGATTCACTCGCCAATTTATCCCCGTCTTCCAGACAATTCCCTTCACCACTGCATGGTTTATCAAATTCGATGGCAATTGCCTTGCCTCCCATTAACCCTGTACTAACTAATACGGCTCTCGCACTTTTCGGTATATGACCAACATTTTCAATGGTAAATCTCACAATTACATTCTGAACATTATTGTTATCAAGCACAACATCTGTTACATTCCCTACTTTTACACCATTAATAAGAACGGGAGAAGAGGCAGAAAGCTGATCTACATAAGAATAGTTAGTCTCCAAATTCAAACTCCTAGCAAATAAATCTTCACCTTTAAGAAAATTGAAGCCCCATATCATGACTGCAACTACTACTAGAACTAAGGCTCCTATTTTGACTTCTTTACGCATAATTTTTGATTTACAGTTTTTCGTTTATTGTGTCCAGATAGTTCATCACTCTATACAATCATTATTAACGTGAATGTGTTCGTAATTGATGCAAAAATGTCTGAAAAAGTGCTACGGAACAAATATACGGCCTTACTTATTCGTATTTACTAGAAATAATTCTGAAGATTGCTGTAAACTGTTCCTATACATAACGATCGAATTCCATAAAACTTCCACTACTTCTGCTTTACCTTTCTCACTGCTAATATATTCTTCATTTTTGGCATTACTAAGGTATGCTAATTCGATTAGCACTCCTGGCATATCCAAGGTCCTAAGCACCCTGAAATTAGCTTGTCGTAAGCCTCTTTGATGCAGTGTGCTAGATGAATTGAAAGAAGAAATAACTTGGTTGCCGTAGGTTAAAGACTGCTCCAAGTAGGCAGACTCTGCGAATTCATTTAGTATAAATGACATGTTCTCGTTTAGTTCATTTTCTGCGTATAACCCGCCATTCTCTCTTTCTGCAATACTGCGATCTTCTTGCGTATGACCAGATCCATGCACATAAACTTCAGTACCATGCACGTAGGAATGAGCAATGTGGTTGCAATGCAGCGAAATAAATAAATCGACATGTGATTCATTTGCCATATCAGCTCTTCTATTCAATTTTATGAATTCGTCATCATGCCTTGTAAGCATAATTTCTATTTGATAACTTGACATTTCCGAAAGCTTCTTTGCTATGTCTAAGACAATATCTTTCTCTACGGAATGTGCCCCTGTTGTACCGTTATCCTTGCCTCCGTGACCAGCATCCACCATCACACGGAAGGTATCCTGCGCGTAGCTTTTTGGGCTTAAAGCCCAAAGAAAAATAAAAGTTATTAAGGCGAGTGTCCTCATTAAATTGATATATAGAAGTAAATATATTAAATAATTATGTAATATGTATATTTCTCAACCCTTCTCTTTGTATATTTACCGCAAAACAATTCTTATGTCAACAAATCGAATTCTATTCTTTGTGATCCTCCTGTTTTCTCTAGGCTCTTGTGTGTCTACAGCTAAGTTTTCAGCCATTGAAGACGAAAATAAAAGATTGAAACTTAGTGCGGACGAATTGATTGACTTACGTCAAAAGTACGCCGAAACAGCTGCTATGCTTGAGAGTAAGTCGAGAAAGTTAACTACAGCCGAGCAGCAAATTAACGTTCTCGAGAATAAGATCGCAACAATGCAAGAAAATTATGCAGTCCTTCAGTCTGACTTCAACCTACTTTCATCCCAAAATAACGTGATTCTAAATTCTAGTTCGCAGCAAAGGTCGGATCTTGAACGGAAATTATCTGAAAAGCAAGTACAGCTTGATAAGCAGCAAAGGCTTTTGACAGAGAAGAAAGATGAACTCGATAAACAACGGGCAATTCTGTCTGAACAAGAATCTACGATCCAACAACGAGAGGAACAAATCAGTACACTCAATTCTAACTTACTCGAACAGAGAAGAGCGCTTCTTGATTTACGAAATGAAATTATTACGGCATTACAGGGCTTTTCGTCAGATGAATTACAAGTCGAGCAGAAGAAGGACGGAAAGGTTTATGTTTCTTTGTCCCAGCAGCTACTATTTAAAAAAGGAAGCGATGTGATCGATTCCAAGGGGAAGGAGGCAATACAAACACTCGCAGAAGTGTTAAAAGGAAAGGAGATGGCAATCCTTATTGAAGGTCATACAGATAGCGACGGAAGCGCTGCTCGAAACTGGGACTTGAGTGTTACAAGAGCAACGGCTGTTGTGAAAATATTAGAAGACAGTGGGGTTGATCCTAAACGGTTGACTGCCAGTGGAAAAGCCCTTTATTCGCCTAAGGTAGAAAATACAACTGAAGACCAAAAGGCAATAAATAGAAGAACAGAAATAATCTTATCTCCTAAATTAGATAAGATTTACGAATTAATTAATAAAACTAAATAGCTAACAAGCGTTTACATTTGTGTAATTGACGAGCTTTTCTCGTCATAAAGCCAAACGATAGATTATGAAGAGTAATATTTTAATTTTTTTTAGCGCAATACTTTGCGCATTCTCATGTAACTCAGTAAAAATGGATTCTGCTGAAACGGCAACGAAACTAGTTGAATTTTCGAAATCACCTTGTTATGGAACGTGTCCTTCTTATAGTTTAGTAATTAACACTGACGGATCAATGGAATATATTGGTAAACGTCATGTTGATAGAATGGGGGTTTATACAAGTAAGATCGATGCAGATACCTATAAGGCTATCTACACAAGTTTGAAGAAAGAAAATATGTATCAGTATGATGATATCTATAATGCTGATGTTGCAGATGGCTCTAAAACAAGAATTATTTACTACGGTGACCAAGGCAAAAAGGCCTTTGGAACTTTATATACTTTTCCAGGAAATACAAAGGCTCTTGCTGAAACACTGGAAGGTATTGCTAATTCAGAGAAAGGTTGGATTGCGATGGAAACTAAAGATAATGAGCCTGTGGTCAAAGAGGATAAGCCGACAAGAAAAATCTTATCTTATAGTCAAGGTGCTTGTTTCGGGACTTGCCCTATCTATAGTATCGACGTCTTTAGTGATCGTAGAATGATGTATATTGGAAAGGCCAATTCTAAGCGAAAGGGGATTTTTGCTAAGACTATGAAGGAGAAGGATTTTGAAGAAATTTTAGCTCTAGTGAAAACTAAGGAATTCAGTACAGTCGATACAAAAGAAGATGAAATGATTATGGATGCTCAGCAATTTAGAGTTTTATATGCTGAGGATGAGCGTACACGTAGAGAGGTGAAGTGGAAAGTAGACGATACGCAAGTTCTCAAAGATATTAAGCAGTTTTTTCAAAACCAAGCAGACTCACGCGGCTGGGAAGAGACAACACCTGAGAATAGCACTTCTACCGATGAAATGACTAATACAATGATTATTAGTATTAATCCAGAGATTGACGCTAAGGATTGGGTTTTGACGAAACGGCACCTCGATGCCAAGATTGTGAAATTCTTATCTCCGAATGGTACTTACTTTCTTTTACAAGTTAATCCTGAATTGAATTTAGAAAGAGTTAAAGAAGAATTGAGGAGAGACAGAAATGTTCTGAACGTTCAAGATAGTAATCGTCCTGCTAGGCCTAGATCTACTGGTCCCAAGGCAAGTAAGTCTGGTCAGAGAGGTACTGCAACAATAAAGAAAGATGGAAACTAATTAGTTTTTCATCCCAATATTAAACCGAAATTATGCATTAGAGAATTTAGTACATCTTGAACTACCTGCGAAATAGAGAGGTTCTCACAATGTGGGGGCCTTTTTTTATTGATTCTTCATATTTTTCATCAGAATCTTATTGAAATCGAGTCCTTTCCTGAGATTGAGAGTAGTGAAGACAGTAGGAGAAGTATTGAATAATTCAAGTATTGCATACATCGGGTTATTTAATATCGTATTTCTCGGCGAAAGCCATCTATTTGCAAGCCCTATTGTAGGTGTCTCGTTGTAGACGTGATGCCAAAGATAGGCTGGAATGTAAAGAATATCTCCTTCGCTGCAGGTCACATCGTATCGTGGAATTTTCATAAAAGTCTCATTTTCAACGTTGTCTTGATATGGGTTATAAGGAGAAGCCTTTGCTGGACCTCGATTAACTTCAGGGTTCAATAGGATATGTGCACGCTGATCCCACATGAGCCATCTTTTAGTTCCTCTCACATGAATAAAAACATTCTCATTCCCAGCGCAGTGTATGTCTGTCTTCGTTCCTTTATTACCTATAAAAAGCGCATGGTGTTTCATTAGCTTCGATGAGCGGACTTTATCTAGCCATTCTTGTTCGAGACTTTCCTGTAACTCGGGATATACATCAAGTAGAGGGTTAAAGCGCGCATATTTCTTGGAGTCTTTAGAAAGTCCATCAATGATGTGCGCGAGGTCTGTAACCTCTGATTCGCCGCCTTCATTTCCTAAGTCTTTATGGTTCGAAAGTATGACTTCGTGATCACCGTAATTGTTCCGAAAAAACTCAAAGTCCCATTCTTTAATGGCTTTCCAGTCGTTTGCTCCACCTCGAACGACGAATGGCCGTCCCTTGTTGACATAGTTCTTGTTGATTGTCTCAGGTGTTGTTTTTGTATCTAGTTGGTCAACTTGCAATAGTGTTTGCGGAGAATCCTTGAGCAACTTTGCTATTTTTTTATTGTGTTTGAGAGTTTTGTTTCTAAAGTAAGAAGTCAAGGGCTTTACGCCCAAAAAATGCTCTGTTACAAATCTTGCAGAGTAGGCAGCCTTCAACGTACGTGGGATCTTTGAGTAAAACTGATCGTTTATTTCATTTGTAATCATTGATCTACATTTGTCCAGGCCAAGTTATGCAAGCCCGATTGCTCTAAGTCTGCTTTTGCCTGCTTGTACCAAGAAATAATATCAACGATCTCTGTCTTGAAATTGTGCTTGGGCTTTTCGCCCAAAAATGCATACAGCTTACTGGAATTCAATACCTTGTCTTTCGATAGATTTCTCACTGCCATACTTGATAACGCTGTTTCCCACGGTAGTAAATCGCAAAGTCTAGCTATTGGTCGAAGTATGTTAAGGGGTAGGTGTGTAAACTTAATTTCATTTTCATAATAGCTACTTAAAATACTTTCAAAAGCTTCCTTCATATTGTATTTTTCTACGTCAGACACATTGAAAATATCAAATCCCTTGTGTTTCTCAATGATCTTTTCAACACCAAGTGCGAGCAGATTAACATTGCAAAAGCTTGATTGTATGTTTAGGTTGCCAGGTACCTTGATTCTTGCCTGGTTAGACTGAGTAATAAGACGTGGAATAAGTATTCTATCTCCTTTTCCATAGATTACTCTTGGTCTAAGCATCGTGCATGAATCGTAACTACCCTTAAATTGCTGAACGACTTCTTCGCCCTCATATTTCGTACGACCATAATAACCTAAGGTAGCCTTGTTAATCGATTCTGTTTCAGTGTGCACTTTGGTTTGGAAATCATAGACGGAAGATGAGCTGATGTAGACAAATTTGCTACAAGATACAGAGTCAATGACATTCCTTGTACCTTGCACGTTGGCCTTGTAAAGAGTGGCGTAGCTAGTTTGGTCGTTTGCTAGCCCTGCTGAGTGAATACAGACATCCACTGAAATTTTGTTAGTAGGCTGACTGATGTCCCATTGAAGAAATTCTGCGTATTTCTCTATAGTACCTCGGGATTCGTTATTTCGTCCGGTGGTGATAACCTCATGCCCCTTATTGGCGAAATACCTAGTGAGCACGCCACCAACAAAACCTGTTCCCCCAGTAATCAGTATTTTCATATTATGCCTAGATTTTCATGTTTATTGAGTTACGAAGTGCGTCCTTGTCAATCTTGCTTTGCCGTCCTGATCTGGGTATCTTGCAGAACACAATGTAATCAGGAAGAGCCTCTTTGTCAATAGAATATTCACCTTTCATAAGTAATTTACGGAAATTATGCTCAGAATAGTCAACAGTTGATTCGACAAATAAATAAACTTCTTCATCAGCTTTCTGCTCGCTGTATTTACCTACTATCGCTGCTGCTTGTACACCATTTATTTTAAGGATTGTAGGCTCGTATAAACTGGGATATATGTTTTGATGCCGTCTGAGGATCATGTCTTTTTTTCGACCTTGCATAACGAGATACCCATTGTTATCGATTGATACAAGATCCCCTGATTCGTGGTAGACTGATCGTGATTCCATATGGTAGTAGCTAGTAAAGAGTTGTGGCGATTTGACCATCAATTCTCCGTCTTCTTTTATTTTTAGTTCAACATCTTCTATTGGTTTCCCTAGTGGATCGCCATCACTTGCATAGGTGACTTTCTCCCTTCCGTCTATAGTGGCAATGAAAAGGTTTTCAGTCATGCCATAGAAGCAGGTTACCTCAGTCTCTTTTGAAACGTATTGAAGGAGTCGTTGTAAAAAGGTCTTGTAAATTGGTGCTGATCCTATGATTAAATGCTTTAAGCAATTGGGGAATTTTTCGGCAGTCTTTTCACAATGCAAAATCCATTCAAGGTAGTCAGCTGGTGGTCCGAAAATTGTAGTAATTTGATTGTCTCTTATGAACCCTAACTTTCTTTTGGCAGACCACTCGTAATTCCAAAGATAAACAGGGATCTTTGCATTTACACCCATAAGCATAAAATGTGGGAGATGCGCTGCAATTCGCTGTCCCTGCGGATCGCCAAGTAATTTGACCATATGTCCAAAACTGTTGTCTAAACTTTCAAAACTATGAACTACAGCTTTGGGCTCACTAGTGGTGCCTGATGTGTAGACAACAATGAAATCATGTGAATCATTTCTACTTTCTGCCAGGTCAATATGTACTGGTTTGACCAAACTCGTAACATGTTGTTTATATCCAGGAATTCTGATACCTGTTGTGAGGTAGTTTATGTTGTCCCAAATGGGAAAATAAAAGGCTGTCTTCTTTATCGCTAGATACAGTTTTCTTAGAATGGAGTTGTTCGAAACAAGTAAAAGGCCTGAATCTACAAATGCCCAACGTGGATCCCATTGCTTTAATTTGTGGATATAGTTGTCCTTGCCCATCTCAGGATCAATAATGGCGACGCGCGTTTGAAGAAACATATTTGCATAAACGATCTTCAAAAATTCAACTCCCGGCTTAACTGCAAGTACTACTTTGTCATTTTGACGAAGACCATATTCGTATAATCTTGCAGCTAGAGATTTGCTATCGCGTATTAGTTCATATGTAGATATTTCATTATTTCCATCTATTAATATGGGATCGTTGGACTCATTTTGAGTAAGCCTGTCAGTTAGTTTCGATTGGTATATTGGAGTAGGCATGGAATGATTTTAGTAGCGAATCAACTGAAAAGATATACTTATTCCTGCTGCCATTCCTATAAGTAGTATAAGTTGGCCTCGCTTTAGTTGGCCAGCTGCTATTGCTTTCTCCATCGCTAGAGGAATCGATGCCGCGGCGGTATTACCGAATTCCTTGAATACAATGTGGCATTTTTCAATGGGAATTCCCGTTATATCAACCACATCATTAAATACATCGATAGAAACTTGATGTGTGAATAGATGGTCTACTTCATCTACAGATAGCTTAGCCTCTTCGAAGCATTTGGCGATGAAGGTTCTTGCTTTGTCTATGATTGTATATCGCAGTTCAGCTGTTTTACCTTCAAAGTAGTTCATACTTTGTTGATGAGGAAACATGGAACCTCCACCTTTGATTGTGCATAGATTCCAGAATTTTCCTTCCGACATGAAATTCTGATATATAATTTTTTCCTCTCCTACGGATTTACTGATGAGAACAGCACTACCCGCATCTCCAAAACTTAGTGATGCGAATGAATCTTTGAGTTGTTTCTCATCTTCATATTGAAACCTCACACTATCACTTGGCTTTTCTCCGGTGGCGATCAATATGTTTTCATATTGCCCTGTACCTATCAATCCGCTGGCAACCTGGAGGGCTGATACGAAGCTATTACAGGCATTCTTGATGTCCATCACAGGACAAGAGATGCCAAGCTTGTGCTGGACTATATTAGAAGTAGCGGGCTCTATCAGATCTGCTGATGCACTTGCAAAAATCATAAGATCTATGTTGACATCTTTGTTGCTATCTATTATTTTTATCGCTGCCTCATAAGCTAAATCGCTTGCTTGCTCTTGCTTTTCGGCGTATCTCCTAGATTGTATTCCAAAAACCTTTTCAATAATTCCACTAGGTATCCAGCTTGATTTACTATTGATTTTACCTTCAAGTTCTTTGTTACTTACCCTACGTTGAGGCTTGTAGACTGCGAGGTCTGCGATTTGGATCTGATGCATTATTTAGTTCGTTGATGCTCAAAAGTAAGAAAATCGATTGAAAGAGCTACCTACCTAAATCCACCGTCGAAGTTACCTCTTGAGTAGTTGTATTTTAAGAAATCTAAGGTGCCTCCATTCACACCGATGAAGAAGTTAAATACCGAGGTGTTACCATTGGTAAGTCCAGTAGCACCTCTTGGTTGCCAGCTAAAAGTCATTTTCCAACAGTGTAGCTGTCTTGAAAATCCAAAATCGGGATAGGTATATCCTTTTTCCTCAAAATCGTATCCAAAATTTCCGAGATTGATGAACCAATTGTCGGTGATCTGAATATCTCCTCTGATGTTCAGTGTGTTTGCAGATATCCCACTCGTGATATCGCCTTCTAAATTCTGGTATCTGTAATCCAATTTATACTGTAGGGAAAAGTCATCGAAAAGTGAGCTGAGTGTAAGTGGACCTTTGTCTCGAGAGCTGCTACTTGCAGATCCACTCGTTTTACCTCCACTTTTACCACCAAACACCCATTGCTTGATTTCACTCACTCGTAAGCTTGTAGTTGTTCGCACAGAAAAGTCATTGATTCGAGGTAAGGCAAATCCATCTTCCCAGACATATTGATCAATCCTTTGACCATTCTTGATCGCATAAGGATCGACAGTGAAACCATAGTTAACTGCCATTTTATTCTTGAAGAAGTTAGCCCTTCCCGTCAATGAAGGATTTGTTAGTTTAAAACTATCTCGGACAAAATTGTAATTGCTGTTTATCGTAAAGTTCGTAAGCTTAAATTTCTTCTCAGTACTGTCTCGTTTACTCCAGTACTTAAACTCGACAATGTTTTGAATATTCATGCTTAGACTAGCAGACTGTTGTCGTGGACTCGCTGAAAATACACTGCTAGGAATAATAGAATACGTTTCAAGATCATCAACACCAGGCCTGAAATCTGCATCAACAAGTCTTTCGTATTTTGTTTCACTATCAGGGCTATAAGAGAAATTCAAACTTGGTGTCACGGTATGACGAAAACCACGTACAAAGCCTTGTTTCATTTGCTCTGTCCAAAATAACTTGGTTGATATTCCTCCGCCAATATTCCCTGTTCTGAACGGAAGAAAAGCGTTGTTTACTTCTTCAGCAATGGCACCGTAAATCGTATCAACATCTATAGTTTCGGTACCGTCTATTTCGGTAAATGTTCCTACGGTATCTAAAAAAACTTCTAATGTATTATATTGATTAACTTCCTTGAAAAACCAAGTCTCAGAATAGTTCGCACTGGGATTAAAACTAAAATACTTCAAGAATTTAAAGGAGGCATTCGAACTTGCTTTATGTTCTACTCCGTATCTCGCATCATCCCAGGCCGCAGCAGTATAGAACGTACTATCGCTAGCTGATAATTTATTTCTAAACTCTGAACTATACTTTAGTCCTATTTTCTCGTACCATCTCTCTTTTCCTATTTGCTCCTTTCTCTTAAAAGGATATACTTGACGCATGTTAAACTTAAAATTTGGTGCAGAAAGATCAACAGTTCCAGCGCTTAACGATTGTGTTAAATTAGCTCCACCGGTAAAAGACCATGGACTTTCACCAAACTGGTAAGAGTAGGAAACAGTAGAGTTAATGTTATCTCGTGTTCTTCCATACGCATCCGTTCTATTCTGCACATTGTATCCTGATGTAAGAATATTTACAGAGGTATTGAACGAGCGATAAGGATGAGCTTTAGGGTCTTGGGAATGCCTCCAAGTGAAGCGGTATGAATTGGTTCTGTCGTATTCCGCAGTAGAGATGTTCTCCTGAATTCTGCTCGTACGACTTGCTAGCAGCCCGCCTGAATACTTATAGCGTCTGTTGTATTTGAAATCGGCATTGAGTCCCCAGCTTCCGCGAAGATATATATCGCCTGTCAAACGCAGATCCATATAGTCGTTGATAGGGAAGTAATATCCTATACTTTGTAAGCCAAAGCCCCATGCGGGAGAGAAATCGTAGTTCTGCGGTAAAATTAATCCAGAACTCTTTCCACTTGCTATCGGAAAAAAACCGAAAGGTAGCCAGAGTGGGGTAGGGACTTCTGCAATCTCTAACCAAGATGGGCCTATCACTGCAAGCTTACCTGGTAGGACTTTTATCTTATCAGATCTGATCCCGAAATGTGGGTGATCTAGATTACACGAGGTGATGATCGCATTTTTGTTATTTAAAACGTCCGTTTGCGTACTGTCTTGCCCTGCAATAAGTTTGGTGAATCCTCCGTGTATAAATAGCTCTCCTTCTTGAGTAACCCCCTGTCTTACAAATCCTTTTTCAGTTTTGAAATTATACGTGAAAGAATTGTATTGGAATGTTTGATCTCCTTCTGTGAAGGTAGCTTTTTGCAAAAGGTCACCATGTTCATCATAAGTTGCTTCAGCAATAACAACATTAGTTTCGAAATTGAAGAGAATATAGTCTGCCTTAACTTCAATATCCTCATACGTTACATAGGCATCATCCCATAGATGTACAAGCTTTTGATTAATATCAATTTGCTTTTTTCCTTCGGATCCGTATGAAATTTCGGATTGAATTGCGTCTGGGCTGTTTTTGAAAGCTTGGCCTACGCTATCTTTTGGGCTTACGCCCAAAGAATCTACACTAGGAAATTCAGTAGAGGGTATCGTATCAAGGGTTTTCGTGTTTGCTTTTACATTTTCAGGGTTATTGTTTTTCACAACACGTTCCGCACCAGAATCTATTTGACTTTGGGCCTGCGAGCCCAAGACAATAAATAGAAATAGTAAATAAAAACCTCTTAACTTCATACTTTAATTCCAACGCATAAAGGTAGCCATAAGTGATTAGCGTACCTAGCAATTAAGAAAGAATTAAGACTTACGTTGGAAATTTCTGAAAGATTCAGCTTTTATTAGCTGATCTCGCCACCACAACTACTTCCAGCACCAGCTGTGCAACCGTAGCAATGATTGTTTAAAATAATGTTTCTGTCCATCAAGTCATCATAGTTGAAATCGTTAATGTGTTTCCCTTTTGAAGCAACTTTCAAGTCAAGCATTTGATTGAAATCACAATCGTGCATGTAGCCATCCCAGCTAACAGAGACAGTGTTTCGACACATTAGTCCATCAACTGTACCCGGGTTGTAAGCATCTAGTAATTGCTCCATATATTCTTGGTAATTCCCTGATTCTACTAGGTAGTCCAAGAACCTACTAATAGGCAAGTTAGTAATCGCATACAAACTATTGAATACAACATCAAATCGACGTTTCAACTGTGTTTTAAATTCAGCTTCTAACTGTGCTTGATCTCCAGGTAAGTATGCACCTGTGGGATTGTACACAAGATCCAAAACAAGTCCTGATCCTTCCACTCCGTAACCAACTTCATTAAGTCTGTGTAGCGCTTTTATGCTATCACTAAATACCCCATCACCGCGCTGAGCGTCGGTTCTGGTCTTACTGAAATAGGGAAGTGAAGAAACAACTTGAACGTTGTTCGCTGCAAAAAACTCAGGTAAATCATGAAATTTCTTGTTAGCTTGAATAATTGTTAAGTTACATCGGTCAATGACCTGCTTACCCATTTTTGCACATTCTTCTACAAACCAACGAAAGTGTGCATTCATCTCTGGAGCACCTACTGTAATATCTACCGTAGTAAAATTTGGATGGGCAATGATTTCTAAGCATTTTTCAAGAGTTGCCCTGTCCATGTTTTCTTCAACCCGATCAGGTCCAGCATCAACATGGCAATGTGCACAAGCCATGTTGCAAAGCTTGCCTATGTTGAGTTGAAAAATTTCTATTTTTGAAGGCCGGATTGTTTTCCATCCTGTTTCTTGAACCTTTTTAGCAAACGGTGTAAAATTGTCATTGGTACCTTGAGTTTGAGTAAGAACTTCCAGCTGGTAAAAAGTATCACTTAGACGATTTCCTTTTGCTTTGAGGGATTTTGTTTTTTGCTTGATAGCCATAGTTACATTGTTTGCTTTTTGACGTGATTCATCATTTGAACTCCATATACGAGCGTAGCTCCACTTTGGATTGCAGCAGCAACATGAACGGCTTCCATCATCTGTTCCTCGTCAGCACCTTTCTTTAGACAATCGGATGAGTAGGCATCTATGCAATAAGGACATTTTACTGTATGTGAAACAGCTAAAGCAATTAATGCTTTTTCTCTTGCGGTAAGAGCTCCTTCCTTGAATACTTCACCATAGTAATCGAAAAATTTACTCCCTAGCTCTTCCTGCCATTCACTAATGTTTCCAAATTTTTTGAGGTCAGCTGGATTAAAATACTCTTTAGCCATAAATTATATTTAGTAGATCTTTTTATTAAACTTAAAATAACTTCGATAATTGTGAGTTTTCGCAAAACATCATCATCTTTGATGAAATTGGTAGTTCTCGCCATCTCTGGGTAAAAATAGATTTTTTATATGCATTCTATTACTAGATGTACTCTTTATATTGCACTGTTTGTCGTTTGGCTAGTGACATCTTGCAAAAATGAAAAAAGTTACTCAACAATTTCTCTTGATTCAATGTTAATGCTTGATGTTGAGGTTAAGCCTGGTGGCAATATCGTACCTTTTTGTGGAGATACCACTTTTTTTGCGGGATTTCCAGGAGCTATTGCGATTTATGAGGATGTAAAGGAATTGCCCTTTTTGATAATTGGCAAGAATTTAGAAAAGAAGTCCTCATTAATGTGTCACTTTGTAGGCACTATTGAGATACAAACTGACAGAAAGCACAGGGTTTATGCGATTGCGATGCCCGTCTCAGAGGATTATGCAACAACTACAGTGGAATCATACGTGGATCTGTCCACTAATCATTCTACATTGAAGTTATGGTTGCAAGATTATTTTAAGTTTGCTTTTTCAAAGGAGAGAGTTCAGTCAGTAAAGTGGAATAATGAATTGGATGTATTGCGAAGATTGGAAAGAGTAAACAACTAACTACAAAAAAACTAGTGAGGCTAAAGGAAGTAAAGAAGGAAAGGGTGCAACTAACTGGAAAATATTCAGTTGAAGTATTTCATAGTATCGAAGATATCAGTGACTTATGGCAGGAAGTCACAAAAGATGAGGATATCTTTTTATCTGTAGATTATTTTCGTTCAGTAGAGGCTAGCCCACCGTCAGGTTTGCAGGCGAAGTATGTATTATTGTATGATAGAAATGAGTTGATTGCTTATTTTCCGATGCAGATCAGTCAATTTGAGGCCCATGAAAGTATAAAGGACACGCAGGTAGACACAAACAAATTAAGAAAGTCACTAGCGAAATGCGTAAAGTTCAATGGGTTGGTAGCAGGTAATATTGCCGTCTCAGGTGAATATATGTTTCGCTTTGTTAAGGAGGGCTTTACGCCCAAAGAAAAATTCGAATTACTAGAACTTGTGCTTTCTGCTTGCACTGAATATTTTTCAACCAAGGAATTTCCACTGAGTCTTGTCTTCACAAAAGATATTCCTGTTGCAAGAAAAATAGAGTCGATCGGCGTAAAAAATACCAAGTTTTCTCCTTTCTCTGTTGAGCCATTGATGGTGTTCGATATTGATGAAAAGTGGGAGCACTTCTCGGATTATTTGGCTGCAATTACAAGCAAATATAGAGTTCGAGCTAAACGCGCTTTCAAGAAATCTGCACATCTCACTTTTAGAGAACTAGCCCTAGAAGAAATTGATGCTCGAAAAGACGATTATTATAAGCATTACCTGGAGGTATTGAAAGGGGTAAATTTCAGCTTGTTTAAATTACCAAAGGACTACTTTGTGAGCTTGAAAAGACACCTAGGAGATGATTTTTTATTCTACATTGCTGAGGACTCTGAAAAAAAATTATTGGGGTTTTATACCTTAATCCGTAACAAGAAAGAGCTTCATGCTCATTTTTTGGGATACGATAAGGATACGAATCGTGATTGTCAGCTTTACTTGACGATGTTGTATCGAATGATAAGTTTTGGGATTGAAAATAGATTCGATCTTATTGACTTTGGGCGTACAGCCCTAGAAATCAAAAGCAGTGTAGGTGCAGTGCCGCATAATTATGAACTGTACCTCAAACACACCAATTCGTTGGCAAATTTATTTGTAAAACCTATTATCAATATATTGAATCGGAAGACGGATTGGGAGGCTAGACATCCCTATAAAGTATAAGCAAGGAGGCAGGGCTTTCGCCCAAAAAGAACAATATGTCTATGAATTATCTTCTTTTTGCAAATGATGGATTGGTAGCAACCAATGCCGTCTTGAGTGTTTTTACCTGACTGAAGTCGTATAAGTAAGCGTCTTGCTTTTCAAGATCTTCAAATACCATACTCTTGTAGTTTCCATTACTCGCAAAGTTGTTACTGGCTCCAGAAATCTCTAGGCTAGCGTAACTTAATATGAAAGCTATTGCAAGACAAGCTGCAATGCCAGTTAACATTTTCAGTCGAAGTAACTTAGACTTTTGCTTTTCATTATTTAGTCTTCCCTCTACTTGATTCCACACCCTTCTTGGAACTTCAACAGTGTGATCGTTATGTAATTGTTTTAGTTCTTGCATAATTATCCTCTTCTTTCAATGAGTTGCTTTTTTTTAATCAGATCACGTATTCTTTTTTTAGCGAGTATCAACTGTGACTTTGATGTATTGATACTAATCCCCAGTTGTTCTGCGATTTCTCTATGCTTGAATCCTTCTATTTCATAAAGATTGAAAATTGTGCGATAACCTGTGGGTAAATTTTCTAGCACTTTCATCAAGTCTTGATAGGCTAAAGCTGGAGTTATCATTTCTGCTTCTCCTACATCGTAAGCTTCTTCTAGCGCTAAAGTGAAATTACGCTTCTTACGAAGTTTCATTAAACATTCATTTACTACAACTCTTCGCATCCAACCTTCAAAGCTTCCCTGTCCCTTGTAGGTTTTGATTTTGGAAAAAATCTTGTAAAAAGCTTCAATTAAGGCATCTTCTGCATCTTCTTCGTTCTTAAGATATCTTCGTACGACAGAAAATAGCAGTCCACTGTATTGATTGTACAAGTGCTTCTGAGCTCTCGCATCTTGATTCTTACACAGTAATATGACTTTTTCTAATTCCAAATCTTCTTGCTAATTGTTCTAAATTCAAATCTACAATACAGATGCAGAAATGTGTAATTATGATGTATGGGCCATCAAATTTTAACACTTTAATAAGCGAATATCATGAAAATGGCGTTAATCTCAGCTTTTATGTCGCATTTCTTACAGATTTTATTCTCAAAGTAGTGTTCAAATTTGCTGCCGTATTAAACACGGATTATACATTAGTTTTCTTAATTGAGATCATTAAGGCATATTTCGGGTGATAGGGTTTTATGCTACAAATCTTTACCTTGTGAAGGATAAGTGGGGATGACTGAATTAGTTAAATGTAGCTAATTCCGCTAGTCTGCTGTTGTCTCTTGCATAATGCGTGTTTAAATAGTAAATTTGCGCTATGAAATTCATCTTCTCCATCTTCGTTATTTTTTTGGGCTCAACGATGTGCACCAGTTCCGGAAATATTCCAAAATATTTTCAGAGCGAGAATGTCGTGTGGGGAGATGATGATAAGGTATTTATCTTAGTTCGACATGCAGAAAAGCAGAAGGGTGATGATCCAGAACTTACAGCTGCTGGTAAAAAAAGGGCTAAGAAACTATCTAGTATTCTTATGGGTATTAACGACTTGGAGATCCATAGTTCGGATTATAAAAGGACCAAAGCTACAGTCGGACCGATTGCAGATAGAATGAAAGAAGATTTATCAATTTATGATGCAGGAAAACTTGGGGACTTTGCAACAAGCTTAGAGGAAAGTGAAGCGGGAATCTATTTAATTTCTGGGCATAGCAATTCAACACCCACACTTGCGAACGATTTGTGTAATTGTACAGTCTTTCCTAAAATTGATGAGTCGGATTATACTAATATCTATGTCGTAGTCCTGTCGGACAGTACATCATCAACATACTTACTTAATTATTAACTTAAAAATTCCATAAGATGGAAATGAAGAGCGAGTTTTCTCATGTAGAAATCGAGGCAAAGTGGTATAAACACTGGTTAGATCGTGGTTATTTTAACAGTACTCCTGACGATAGGGAGGCTTTCTCAATTGTTATACCACCTCCAAATGTCACAGGTGTTCTTCACATGGGACATATGCTTAACAATACGATTCAGGATATCCTGATTCGCAAGGCAAGGTTAGATGGTAAGAACGCTTGTTGGGTTCCTGGGACTGATCATGCATCGATAGCGACGGAGGCAAAGGTAGTGAAGATGTTGCGAGAGGAGGGGATTAAGAAGAGTGATCTAGGGCGTGAAAAGTTTTTGGAAAGAGCTTTTGAATGGAAGGATAAATACGGAGGTATAATTTTACAGCAGCTAAGGAAACTTGGAGCCAGTTGTGACTGGGATAGGACTGCTTTTACCATGGACGAAACGCGTTCGGAAGCAGTGTTAAAAGCATTCGTAGATCTTTATAAAGAGAACAAGTTATATCGTGGAAAGCGGATGGTGAATTGGGATCCAGAAGCACAGACAGTATTGTCGAATGAAGAAGTAATTTATTCAACTGAAAATAGTCGACTTTTTAAGGTTCGTTATCAAATTGCAGGTACTGATGAATATATAATTATTGCAACAACAAGACCGGAGACAATCATGGGAGATTCAGCAATTGCTGTTCATCCTGAGGATCCGCGATATGCTCATTTAAAAGGAGCGAAGGCAGTTGTTCCAATGGTCAACCGTGAAATTCCTATAATCTTTGATGATTATGTGGATTTAGAATTTGGGACTGGAGCATTGAAAGTCACACCAGCTCACGATACGAATGATTACGAGATAGGGAAGAGGCATGATCTTGAGACAATAGATATTTTTAATGCTGATGGTAGTTTAAATGAGAATGCTCAAGTTTTTGTAGGGGAAGATCGATTTGTAGCTAGAAAGAGTGTGGTTAAGTTGCTTGAGGAAATAGGAGCTTTGGTAGAAGCGGAGGATTATCAAAATAATGTAGGAAGGTCAGAAAGAACTAGAGCTATTGTTGAGCCAAGATTGTCTCTGCAGTGGTATGTAGATATGAATAAGTTAGTGGGGCCTGCTTTAGACGCTGTTGAAAAGGATGTTGTCGAGTTTTTTCCAAAGAATCAAAAGAATCTTTACCGTCACTGGATGGAAAATATTCGAGATTGGTGTATTTCTCGTCAGTTATGGTGGGGACACAGAATACCTGCATATTATGTAGGTGAACAAGTATTCGTTGCTGAAACTAGAGCCGAAGCCATGCAGCAAGCAGAAGCGCATTTTGGACGAGCAGTTGGTGAAGAAGAATTAAAGCAAGATGAGGATGTCTTAGATACTTGGTTTTCTAGTTGGCTGTGGCCGATAAGTGTTTTTGACGGATTTAAGAATAAAGAAGAGATTGATTACTATTATCCTACCAATGTTTTAGTGACAGGATGGGACATAATCTTTCTGTGGGTAGCTAGGATGATCATGGCTGGATATGAGTGGAAAAACGAAAAGCCTTTCCAACATGTTTATTTTACAGGGATGGTACGAGATAAGAAGGGTAGGAAGATGTCGAAATCTTTGGGCAATAGCCCAGACGCTTTAAAACTTATTGAAGAATACAGTGCCGATGGAGTTAGATTTGGGATGATGAATAGTTCTCCGGCAGGTGGAGATTTGTTGTTCGATGAAAAATTATGTGTTCAAGGTAAGAACTTTATCAATAAGATATGGAACGCTTTGCGGTTGATTAAGAGCTTCTCTATTGATGAAGAAATGACTATCTCTGCCAAGAATAAAGTTGCATTGGGATGGATTCGCAGTGAAATGAGTAGAACACTAGAGCAGGTAGAAAAGGATTTTAAATCTTACAGGTTGTCTGAGGCACTTACAACGGTGTATAGTTTCATATGGAATGAATTTTGTAGCTGGTATCTTGAGATGATCAAGCCTTCTTATGGCGCTCAGATAGATCAGCAAACTGTATCTGAGACTATAGATGTATTTTCGGAAATGATGATCATGCTACATCCTTATATGCCATTCCTGACTGAAGAGATTTTCCACTTGTTGAAAGAGCAAGAAACCGACTGTTGCGTTTCTTCGTATCCTAGTTTACCGGCAGCCGACGAACAGCTTTTGACTGAAATAAGTGAGTTGAAGACGTTAATCAGTTCAACAAGAGATGTGCGTAATAAGGCTCAGCTAAAGAAGTCGTTGAAGGTTGATTTGTCTTATGCTAAAGACAACGCCTTGTTTGCAAGAGATAACGCAGAGGCTTATATTGACATACTTAAACAGTTGGCGGGAATCGAGAATGTTGCTATTCTCGAAAATGAAGAAAACGACTTGACGGCTTTTCTGAGCGGTACTTCGAAGTATTTTATTGATCTACCTCAAGAATTAGATGCAGAAGAAGAGCTAAAGAAAATTGAGGAAGAAATATCGTATTTGAATGGATTTATGAACTCAATCAGTAAGAAGTTGAGTAATGAGCGATTCGTAAATAATGCGCCTGCAGCAGTTGTAGATAAAGAAAAGAAGAAGCTTAGTGATGCTGAGGCTAGAATCAAGATTTTAGAGGAGAATAAGGCAAGGTTTAAATAAACGATAGCTACCATTGATACTAGTTTTGGGTCTGTCTTTGACCTAGGTGCGGCAGTTGTGTTGTAACTTTTTTTACCACAAGAAAGTCGAAAATCTATTTAAAATTGATTTACGCCTTAAAAAACATGATATACTGCAGTAATTTGACCCGAAGTATACACTAAGATACCTATTACGATCTCAAACTGCTTCAATAATGGGAACGACAGCTCTTTTGATGCTCAGCGT
>CALBVQ010000155.1 GCA_937969485.1 uncultured Saprospiraceae bacterium
GGGAAAACTTGGTTTTCTTGAACACAATTGATCGCAAGGTGGTAGAAGAAAGCTATACTTTCCGACAAGATATGCAAAGATATCTTGCTGCTGCAAACGACGTTGTGAAATTTGCTCGTCAGATCGGAGATGCAAACTTTACAACGGAAATCGAAAATACAGTCGGCGAATTTTTAGCAACTAGAAGGACCCAAGTACAGGACTAAAAAAGATAAAAATATGCATATTTCTATAGCTTGCGATCATGCAGGATATGAATTAAAAGATTGGTTAAAGTCGCAATTACCTCACATCACATTTGATGACTTTGGGACAGATGGGCCGGATTCAGTAGACTATCCTGACTTTATTCATCCCTTGGCCAATGATCTTGGTGAAAATCCTGGAAAACTTGGGATTATTATTTGTGGATCTGGAAATGGCGTGGCAATGACAGCGAATAAGCATAGCCATATTAGAGCAGCTCTCTGTTGGAATAATGAAATTGCAGAAATGGCAAGGCAACATAATAATGCCAACATCATTTCTATTCCTGCCCGTTACTTAAGTAAAGAGCTAGCTCTGCGTATGGTGAACACTTTCCTTAGTACGGAGTTTGAAGGAGGACGACATCAACGAAGAGTAGACAAGATCACTTGTTGATCACAATAACTATAAATTATGAGTAGAATATTAGGAAGTGTGATTGCATTGCTATTATGCGTGTCACTTAGTGCACAATATATTTCTGGAGTAACAATTCCTGATACCAGCACAATGGCTATAACGGATTTGGGTCGTATAGAGGTAGAAATGGCAAGTCAGATTTCAGCAGATGATCTGCGAGCGCATCTCTCCATTCTAGCTTCCGACGAATATGAAGGAAGAGAAACGGGAACTCGTGGAAATGAAATTGCAGCAGATTATATTAAAAAGCATTTCATTGACTTAGGAATACCTGCCAATGACAAGTTAGAAGAAGGATATTATCAACCCATGCAATTCAACTACGAATCATGGTCTGACATATCGATGTCAATCAACGGTCAAAAATATCGACACCTTTGGGATTTTCTTGCCTTCCAAGATAAAAACAACGATATGGACTCTATGAATATTGACAAAATCATATTCATGGGTTACGGAATAAATGACCCTAGTTATAGCGACTACAAAAGAAAAAATGTTCAAGGAAAATCCATTATGATTTACGAAGGAGAGCCAATGGATGCTAAAGGTAACTCAAGAATTACAGGCGGCAGCAGTAAATCTGAATGGTCGACTAATGTGGACAAGAAACTCGAAGCTGCTCAACAAGCTGGAGTAAAAACCGTCTTCATTATTAGCAGTGACATTAAAAGTATGCTCGCTGAAAATCGTCGATCTTTACTAGGAGCAAAAGTTTCTCTTGGTGAAATAGCAGATCGTCCAGCATACCCTAATAATATTTTTATCTCTACTACGATAGCTCAAGAGCTAATGGGTAATAAGAAAAACAAAGTAATCAAGTCGAGAGATAGAATTACCGCAAAAGGTAAGCTCAAAAAAATAACTTTAAAGCCTTCTGTAGTGCTTGATATGGACAAAAATACAAGCTCACTAAAAGGCAATAATGTCCTTGGTTTTCTTGAAGGGACTGACAAGAAAGACGAAATAGTTGTTCTCTCTGCTCACTATGATCACCTTGGTAAGAAAGGAGAATCAATATATAATGGTGCTGATGACAATGGAAGTGGCACTACCGCTGTGCTAGAAATTGCAGAAACATTTGCAACAGCTTACAACAAAGGAATCAAGCCAAGAAGATCAGTATTATTTCTGCTTGTTACAGGAGAAGAAAAAGGACTCTTAGGATCTGCATTTTATGCAGATAGACCTATATACCCCCTAGCTAATACAATGGTTGACATCAATGTCGATATGGTAGGAAGAGTGGATGATAAATATGCTGATAACCCGAATTACATTTATGTAATTGGTAGCGACAGATTATCTACTGATTTACATAAAATCAATGAAAGAGTAAATCAGGATTACCGCCGTCTAGTTATGGATTATACCTATAACAGCGAGCAAGACCCCAACAGATATTACTATCGAAGCGATCACTATAATTTCGCGCGCAACGGAATTCCAGCGATTTTCTTCTTTAATGGTACTCACAAGGACTATCACATGGCTAGTGACACAGTAGAGAAAATAAATTTTGATAAGATGAGTGAGGTAACAAAGCACATTTTTCACTTGGCATGGGAATTATCAAACATAGAAGAGAAAATAAATGTTGACGGTGAAGTAAAGGATTAATGACAGCATCAGCCGCATATATTGAAAAGTACTATCCATACGCATGGGTAGTACTTTTTTTTGTGTCTTATCTTGTGTTCTACCCTGAAAACTGGATGATAACAGATTCCTATAACTACGTGAATCGCGGCATCGCATTTTCTCAAGGAAGTACGAGCCTATCTCTTATTGATCTACTCTCTGGAGAACATATAAATCTTATCCCTGCTCCTTATAATACTGGTACTTCTGCTTTTTATGCCCTTGTAATTTTTATGCTAGGAAAGTCAGCGATCTTCCTAGTCCCTCTTTTTCAGGTAATTTTCTCCGTTTTTCTCCTCTCGAAAACTTTAGAAAAGAATCAATACAGTAATCTCGGACTCTCCCTCCTAGCTCTTTCACTTTCACTTATGTTTTTTAGTCGAAGTATGATGAGTTGCATGCCCAGCTTCCTGATTATTTCAGGAGCGTGCTACCTATTTTTTAGAAATAAAATTACATTGAAAGTTGCCGTGGGGTTAGGTATTTTATTAACCTTATCTCTGTGGTTTCGGGAATCGAATGTATTTTTACTTGCCCCATTTGTAATTCATGTGATTTACAAAAATAAGCACTTAATTCTTCCTGTATGTTTAGGGTTATTTTTGGGCTTAAGCCCAAAGCTTATGTTCGATAAGCTCGTTTACGGTACATATTGGTTTAGCTCAGCGTCAAGTGGTTTTTCTGTCTCGGCTTTATTGGACCATGTACCAGAATACAGCATAATTCTGACTGTTCTAATCCCATTGAGCATTGTGTTTATTGCTTTGTACAAAGGGAAAGCAGACAAATCAATTAAAGTGTCATGCGCATCCTTTGTATTATTATATCTATTCTACAATTACTCGGCGGTTGATTTTAGTGGTCTTTTAAAAGGAAGTTTTCTTACAAGTCGATTTATGGTGCCATTACTTCCCATTGTTGTCATCTGCGCAGGCGAATGGTTGAGTCGAAACAAACAATTTCAGGCATTCTACCTAGTATTAGCTTTGATGGGAATGGTTGTAATTCCAGTTTCACAATACGTGTTTCACAGCCTCTACAAAGGGCATGAAAAAGCTGCGAACGAAATAGCAGCATTGGTTACCAACAAACTAGTAATTGCTGATTATTCAGGTTACACCAACACCATTCGGTACTTTAATCCACTGACAAGCGACGTTGATAAAATCGCTTCAATTCAACATGTTGCCACAGCCTCAACACTAGATAATAGCCTTATTTTATTAAGTAGATCGGAGACAAGTGAGGAAAAGCAGATGAGAGCAGATTCTATGGCTAGTAAGATTGAAGGCCTGAATCTAGATCTAATAAAGAGAATAGAAATTGATGAAACCAATTGGTTAGAGGTTTATCAAGAGGGTAAATAGTAAGTCATTAAACCCGAATTATGCATTAAGTTTTTGTGATGAAAGCTTGAACCCAACTTACCAATTGGAAAATATTACCTCTTGAACTTCCTGCGAAATATGGCGCTTCGCTAATTTTCACTCCCTCATCATAGCGATGCTATGCCTCATTCGTGAAAATTCATATTATAGCAATTCTGTTTTAGAATTTCGCATATTTTCAAGTTTATAAAAGCAATTACTTCGTTAGAAATACTCATGATAGCTAAGGCTATACTAGCGTTTTCTGTCTTGTACTTGATTTAATAATTCTTGAAAACAAAGTGAAACCTTAAAACAGAATTGGTATTACATTGGTAGTTCAACCCGAATTACAAAGTTCCAATTAATAAATTGGGTTGAAATGCAAAGAGAATGCGAGCTCAACAGTTCTTTTGAAGTGCAGGCACGGTCACCATCACGGTGAGCATCAAAATAGCTGGACGTCTTCCCATTATCAAAGCAGTTTCAGCTCGTAAAAGATATCTTAATGCATATTTCGGATTTCAGGTCTATCAAAATATAAAGAAGGGCAGTCTTCTTTCTCTAACGCATTGATGATCAGAATCAAAATAATCGTTCAGCAAAAAACCAACTAGCAAGAACGCTTCTTTTAACGAATATTTTTTACTACTTTTGCGGTCCATTTTTTAACAACTTATAAAAATAGTATTACATGCTAAATTATGAAGTGACTTTCATCGTCGATCCCGTACTGTCAGGTGATGAAATTAAACAGACAGCTCAGACATATGAGGACATGCTTAAGGCCGAAGGTGTTAGCATAACACATATCAATGAGATGGGTTTACGCCAATTAGCGTACCCAATCAACAAAAAGTTTTCTGGAATTTACTACTGTATGGAATTTGCAGCTGAGACAGGTGCATCAATTCCTAAGATGGAGTTAGCTTTCAGAAGAGACGAAAGAATCATGAGATTCTTGACAGTACGTCTAGACAAATACGGTGTTAAGTACAACCAAGACAAGCGTGATGGTAAAATTGGTGTTGCGAAGAAAATTGTAAAGAAGGCTGATAAAAAATCAGGCAGAGACAATAGATCGAACAACAGAGATAATAGACCACCTCGTGCTGCAGCTCCTAAGAAACAAGAGCCAGTAAAAGCAACACCAGCTCCAGCACCTGCTGCTCAGGAAGAGGAGTAATTTTTAACTTTTTAAATTAGACAAAAATGGCAACTAGAGACGACATAAAATTTTTGAGCAACCCGAGTATTGGACTCAATAGAAAAAAGTACTGTAGATTTAAAAAATACGGTATTAAGCATATCGATTATAAGGATCCTGATTTCTTATTACAATTCATTAACGAGCAAGGTAAGATTCTTCCAAGAAGAATTACTGGAAACTCTCTTAAGTACCAAAAGAAAATGGCTACTGCTATCAAGAGAGCTCGTCACTTAGCTATCTTACCATACGTAGCTGATTTATTGAAGTAATTTACAAAATCGTAAAAGGAAATATTATGGATATTATATTATTAAAAGACTTAGACAAAGTAGGTGATAAGTATGAAGTAGTTTCAGTAAAAGCTGGTTACGGAAGAAATTATCTTATCCCTCAAAAAATAGCTGTAATAGCTAACGCAACGAATCTACAGAAACTTGATGATCTTAAAGGTAAAGAAGAAGCCGAAAGAGCAGCAAGATTAAGTGAATTCCAAGAAATTGCAGATCAACTTAAAGGTAAAACACTTAAAATCGGAGCTAAATCTGGTACAAGTGGTAAAATCTTCGGTAGTATCACAAGTATTCAACTTGCAAGTGCACTTCAAGAACAATATGGAGTGGAAATTGAAAGAAGAAGAGTGGCTCTTCCTGAAGAAATCAAAACTTTAGGAACATATACTGCAATCCTTGATCTTCACCCTGAAGTTCAAGCTCCCATAGAATTCGAAGTTATTGCTGAATAAGTAATCAACCTTCTAAAATACAATAGCCTGATCCACTTTGTGGGTTAGGCTATTTTTTTTGGCCACAAAAATTGAAATTCGACTAACTAGAATTACTCAATCACCTTAAACCCGCATTATGCATTAGGTTTTCGTCATGAGGGCTTAAAATGCAAAGAGAATGGGAGCTTAACAGATCTTTTGAAGCGCAGGCGTGGTCACCTTCACGGTGAGCATCAAAAGAGCTGGACGCTCCCATTGTCGAAGCAGTTTCAGTTCGTAATAGATATCTTAATGCATATTTCGGGTTAAAACAGAATTGGTATTATTTCTCAAAAAAGTAGCTTTGCATAGGCTTGTGATTTGCTGAGAAACATACTTTATATTTGCTCAAATATTCAATAATTACCCGCTCATATGGACGAACCTCTACATCATCGAAAAAATATCCCCTTTTTCTACCATAAGTCAGAAGCTGAGTTCAGAGAGGATCACTATGAAAAATACGATCCCTCTGTCTTGAGACAGTCGATGCTCCATCTGTCCGATCAATTATGGGGTGCATATCCATTGCAGAGTGTTTTCGATTATGTAAAATTACAAGTGGAGCAGGTAGATTGTAAAGACATACTGGAAATAGGTTGTGGTGTGGGCAGACTAATTGCAGAACTAGCGACAAGCTATCCAAAAGCGAACTGCTGGGGAATGGATTATAGCTATCAATTACTAAAAAAAGCGCGTGAAATATGGATGGATGGCGAAGATTCCGAGATGAATTTTTCCAGATATGGTTTTGACAGCATGCACAAGATCGTTGGACGTGCTTTGACGAATGTTCAATTTGGACTTTGTAAAGCTGAACAATTGCCATTTTCGGATAATAGCCAAGATGTTATTGTGAGTTCCTTTCTTTTTGATCGGTTATTGGATCCCATTCAAGGGGTCCGGGAAATGAAGCGTGTACTGCGAAAGAACGGTCGAATTATAATTGTTACTCCACTGAATTTCATAAAGGCGACACATTGGGAGAAGTTTTATCCTCCTATTAAGTTATATAGCCAATTGCAGACTATGGGCTTTTCAATTGTCGACTGGCGAGAGGACTTACTGATAGAAGAGCCACTAGACCTGCGAGGAAATCGTGTACAGTGGCAGTGCGTGGCCATAGTGCTGATGTGAGACTAATTGTGACCAAGTCATTAAACCCGAAATATGCATTAAGATATCTATTACGAGCTCAAACTGCTTCGATAATGGGAACGTCCAGTTCTTTTGATGCTCACCGTGATGGTGACCACGCCTGCGCTTCAAAAGAACTGTTGAGCTCCCATTCTCTTTGCATTTCAAGCTCTCATGACGAAAACCTAATGCATAAT
>CALBVQ010000156.1 GCA_937969485.1 uncultured Saprospiraceae bacterium
GAATTATTAAATCAAGTACAAGGCAGAAAACGCAAGGATAGCCTTAGCTATCATGAGTATTTCTAACGAAGTAATTGCTTTTATAAACTTGAAAATATGGGAAATTCTAAAACAGAATTGGTATAATGTGAAAATCGCCCATTTTTTTAGTAATAAAAGTACAGCAAAGCTTTTGCAGTGGAAGCGAAGACCGAATTAATTACTTACTCTAAATGTTAAAAAAGTCGTGAAAAACCTTGTCAAATGTTAAACTTCTTGCATTTGTGCAATCAAAATTTACACTTTAAGTCAAATGTCAATTTTCTTCATATATTCGCATAATGCTCAAATTACACCATGTGTTTTGTTTCAAATAAGCGAATCAAACGTATGTTTATTGTAATTCTTTTTAAAATAAATAACATATTATTACTATTTATAATGTGTTTTGTGTTAATTTTGAAGTGTTTAAAAAATTATTTGTTACAAAATAATTTTTGGTATAGTCTTTGTCATGTATAACGGTATATGACTGACCTTACAGATCGAGATATTGTTTCACTATTGAACGATCCCTTACAAGCAGAAAGGGCAGCAGAAGAATTGTTTAAAAAATTCTATTCTGATGTTTGTTATGCCGTGTATAGGATCATTCCTGATGTTGCCCGCTCAGAGGACATAGCACAAGACGTGTTCTTAGAAGTATGGCGAAAAAGGGAAACACTTGAAATTAAAACCTCGGTCAAAGCTTACTTAAAACGCGCAGGTGTCAACAAGGCATTAAATTACATCCGTGCGAATAAAGTTAAGTTTGAGGACGACGACAGTTATGAAATGCAGAACTTATCCATTAGGGATCACGCAGATGAAGTTGAAGTACAAGACCTTCAAGCTATCATTGACGAGGCAGTTGAGAGCCTCCCTAAGAAATGTAGAGCTGTTTTTTCTTTAAGTCGTTTTGAAGAGTTAAGTTATAAGGAAATAGCCGCAAAACTCGAGATCTCGGTAAAGACAGTCGAGAATCAGATCGGTAAAGCACTTAAGATTCTTCGCCTCGCTGTAGAAAACTATAAATAATAGTTGCAAAGATAGGGGTGCAAGATTTAATTCTTGTCTATCTATATATACGCTAAGACGATGAAAGAATATTTTATTTTACAATTGCTTCATAGGCAATTTACAGGACAGCTAGAAGATGCTGATAAAACGCTGTTATCAGACTGGGTCTCCCAGTCACCAGATAACCAAGCTTTCAGTGATTCTATACTAAGAATATGGCATGCAAGTGCTAATTATTCTCCCCCAGTTTCGTTCGAAACTAGAACGGAATCTGCTTTTGAGAAATTCAAATCAGCAATTCAAAACGAACAACCACAAGCTCCAGTAACCAAAACAATGCATGTAGTTTCACCAAAGGAACCAACAGCATCTATTAGGTCTCTGAATCCGGCAAGATGGTTGACTGGTATTGCAGCAGCTGCAATTTTGACATTTGGTGCATATTTTTTAATGCAACAAGATGGTAATAGTAGCTCCTTTGCTACACTTGCAACCATTGCGGACCAAACTCAAGAAATTCAGTTAGCTGATGAATCAACAGTGTGGGTTAACGAGAAATCAACCATTAAGTATTTCGACGAAGTACCCAGTGAAGATCGAAGAATCTTGTTGGACGGTGTAGCATTCTTTGATGTGGCTCCTAACGGAAAACCATTTATTGTGGAAACTGACAACGCCTTTATACGTGTGTTAGGTACAGAATTTAATGTAACTGCTACGAAAGATAAAACTAGTGTGATGGTTAAGGAAGGGAAAGTAGAGCTTCAACCTAAGTTATCTAATCAGAAGATTATTTTGATGGAAAACATGACTGGTGTTTACGAAGTACCTACGAAGAAGTTATACAGAAAAAAATCTAAGACATACAACGGTGATTCATGGATGACAGGTGGATTCTCATTTGAAGATGAGAAGTTAAGCGATGTTTTCGAAGTTTTAGAAAATCACTTTAATACAGATATTTATCTAAAAAATCTAGATTTACGAGATTGTGAATTCACTTCACCAGTTTATCAAGATACTAAGTTAGAAGAAGTGCTAGATGTAATGCAAATAATCTACGGATTTAGTTACGAGTTGAAAGACGGTAGATACATCATAGAAGATGGATCTTGTGGAAATAACTAATAATATAAGTTAAAAAGAAAAAAGCCTGTTCGCATTTTTGTGGACAGGCTTTTTTTATTCATTACCTTTGTGCTGTATGCGAATATATTTTCTAACAGTATGGCTGATAATCAGTGTGACCTTTGGGCTTAAAGCCCAAAATGAAATCACAGATGTAACTTTTAGTGCTAGTTATAATCAAGCAGGACTTTCTGAGATTCTTGTAGACATCAGTAAACGGACGGACGTCAATATATCTTTCGACCCAAAACTTGTTGTAAAGTATGACAATATCACTTTGCAAGTACAGAAAGAGAAACTTGGCGATGTGTTAGATGTCCTACTTGATGATAAAAACCTAGGTTACATTATAGCAGGAAAACAGCTTGTGATAGTTGCTGATGACCCCACAGAAAAGGAATTTACCTTTCCTACGATTGAATTGAGCGGTTACATTGAAGATGGATCTTCAGGGGAAAGACTGCCTTATGCTTACCTTTATACTCCAGATCGAGATTTGGTTGTTACCACAAATGAGTATGGATTTTACTCTTTTTCTGTTCCAGCTGGCGTTGATGGCCTTTATGTAAGTTATCTTGGGTACAAAGACACATTAATTGGAATAGATGACTTGCAATCGGGTTCGTTCACTGTCCCTTTACAATCAAGTACTAATCTCGAGGAGGTAGTCATTACTGATAAAGATATTAGTGACCCACTCGAAACTTTCGACCCATTTAATACATCAGAACTTGCTACAATCAAAGCTACTCAAACATTTGGTGGCCAAATGGATGTATTCAGGCATATTCAAACATTACCTGGTGTTAGCACAGGGGCCGACGGTCTGGGCGGGTTTAGTGTTCGAGGAGCTAATGTGGATAATAACTTGATTTTACTTGACGGAATTCCTGTATATAACAGTAGTCATGCGCTTGGTGTAATCTCTATTTTCGATGAGTCTTCAATCAAAAGTTCTCGGTTTTACAGATCACATATTCCTGCACAATATGGAGGTAGATTAGCTTCTGTTCTTGACATAAGAACTAAAGAAGGAAGTCTTACTGAATTCAATGGGGAGGTAAGTGTAGGATTAATTACCGCGAATGTCTTTTTAGAAGGACCTATCATAAAAGACAAAGTTAGTTTTGCTGTGTCAGCAAGAAGAACTCTTTTCGAACCTTACTTAAATGGGCTTTCTAGTTTTCTGAAAGATGCACAAGACAATGGGGGGCAAACTTCATATTTTTTTGGTGATCTAAATGCAAAACTTCAGTATGTAGTGAACGATAAAAATAGAATTTACCTAAGTTACTATGGAGGTAGAGATAATTTTAAGGATGTAACCACTTCTAATGCAGTGCTCGATACTCTTGACAGTGAAACAGAGGATATTTACGATTGGGAATGGGGCAATAGACTCATAGCTTTACGATGGAGTTCTCAGGTTTCGAGTACAATGTTTAGTAACGTGAGTCTGTTTAGTACAAATTATGATTTTAGCGCGCTCAACTATACTCGTCAACAACTTGATAGCGAGGATGTAAATTTGTACTTCTCTAATGTTGCAAGTTTGTATAATACACAAATCAATGATATTGGGATAAAGTGGGATCTTGATAGTTATATTAATGATAAGAACAGAGTTAAAGTGGGAGTCAATGCAATTCGCCATGTATTTTCTCCGGGACTGTTAACATTAAGAAATGAGGATCCAGATGTTGATTCTGATGCCTTCAGTGAAACCGTGACGGATAATTTTGTTCCTGAAGAACGCAAGGCAAATGAAGTTGAGGCCTACTACGAGCATGAATATCGGTACAGGAATACTTTAATTAATGCTGGTGCTAGAGCAACCTTGCTGAATACATTAAGTAGAAACTACATTTCTGTACAGCCAAGATTATCTCTAAAATCTAAGATTGCTAAGAAGTTTTATGGCAAGTTTAGTGCGAATTATACTACTCAGTACTTGCATTTACTTGCAAGTAGCGGTCTTGGTTTACCAACGGATATTTGGGTGCCATCAACACGAGTGATCCGCCCTCAGAAAGCTATTCAGGCATCTGCTGGGTTTGAGTTTGAAATTAGGAAAGGTCTAGTTTTTAGCACAGAGGGTTATTATAAGTACTTATGGGATATTTTGAGTTTGAAAGAAGGTGCCGTTTTCTCTGTTATCGAAGATGAAGAATGGGAAAATAATATACCAGTGGGCGAGGGTAGAGCATATGGATGGGAGAATAGTATAGTGGGATCATATGGCAAGCATTATGTGAATGTAAATTATACTTTAGGTACTAGTCGTCGTCAATTTGATGAAATTAATGCCGGAAAAGAATTTTTCAGTCGATTTGATAGAAGACATCAAGCCAATGCGACTTACAAATTTACATTGAATAAAAACATAAGTTTTAATGCTCAATATGTAGTTGCATCAGGACACCCGATAACTTTACCAAGCTTGATCAACCAAGGTCAGGTTATATTTACCCAAAAAAATGGCCAACGTCTTCCTCGCTATGATAGACTTGATATCAGTATGAGAATAGGGAATGAATTTAAGTGGGGTGGTCAAGAAATTGTATTGGGAGCGTATAATGTTTATAACAAGCAAAACCCTTACTATTATTTTGTAGATTTCGAAACTCCTACCGAATTCCAACTGAAGCAGATTACCATTTTTCCTATTCTTCCTAATATATCTTACTCAATAAAGTTCTAACATATTATAAAAAATCATAATATGTGGCACGATATTTGCTCTTAAAGTGTTAAATACCCGTGAGTGTTGATTTTTTCCAAGAAAATATT
>CALBVQ010000157.1 GCA_937969485.1 uncultured Saprospiraceae bacterium
AGGCCTATTAGTTGATCGCGGAGTAGATGAAACTAAGATCATAGTTGATAGCAAAGGAGATACAGAGCCAAGAATTGAAGATGATACTGAAAATGCACGCAAGAAAAACAGAAGAGTAGAATTATTTTTAAAACCTAATTAATTTCATTTTATGAATATTATGTACCTAGCTGATTTCACAACCATGGATATTGTTGTAGCAATAATCTACGGTTTATTATCGCTAATAATAGGAGTAGCACTTGGATATAGTATAAATTCCAAATACAAAAAGCAAGTTGTTAATTTCGAACAAGAGAACGTCAAGTTAAATAGCTCCGTTAGTAGCCTTGAGGCAAAACTTGAGGAAACTAAGAAGGCAAGAAGCAATGCTGATGATGAGATAGTGCTTTTGAGAAATAGAGTAAGAGATAGAGATGTACGGATTAGAGAAACTGAAGGGAAAATGGCAATCATTTCGAAGCGTTATGAAGAAAGTCAGGCTTCCTTAAACGCTCAAATCAAAAGTTCGAAAGTTAATATGCCTTCTGAAAAATTGATGAGAGGACCTGAGATAAGTAAGACTGTAAGTTCTACTGCTGCAAAAACAAAAGCTACGCCAGTTGCTGCTGCTGTGGCTTCAAAAGTTAGCGAGGCATCAGTTGCGACAACGAAGGCTCCTGTAGCAAAAACTGCAAGTTCTACAAAAGTATCAAGTCCATCCAAAAAGAAAACTAAGAAGGACAAAAAAGCTGGACGTCCTGCTGGCTCTAAAAACAAAAAGACAACTACCAAGAGCGCTGCGCCTGTTGCAACAAAGAAAGAAGTTAAAACTACTGCTAAAAGTGAAGTTAAAGCTACTTCTAAAAAGAAGGCTGGCAGACCTGCTGGTTCTACAAACAAGAAAAAAGCTACGACTGCTCCAGCAACTAAACCAGTAGCTAAAAGAGGAAGACCTAAGAAAGAAACTACTGCAACAAAGTCAACAAGTACGACTGCAAAAAGGAAACCGGGAAGACCAGCTGGTTCTAAAAATACTGCTACTAAAGCTAAAACAACTAAGACAGCAAAGTCTACTATAACTCCAACTAAGGATGCTACAGCTAAAGCAACCGCACCAAAAAGAAGAGGTAGACCTGCTGGTTCCACTAATAAAAGTACTAGTGCTAAAGCTAAACCAACAGTAAAAACGGTAACAAAAACTAAAAAAACTGCACCGACTCCTGTGACAACTAGAAAAAGAGGGAGACCAGCAGCTGCATCGGTGACTAAAACCGCTAGTAAAAAAGGACCAGTTAAAAGAGGAAGAAAAAGTGACGACCTTACCTTGATAGAAGGTGTAGGACCAAAAATGCAAGAAGCTCTGAGAAATGCTGGTTATAGAACTTTTAACAAGATCTCGACTACTACTCCAAAGAAATTGAAAGATGCTCTTTTGAAAGCAAATTCTAGATTTGGAATAGCAGCAACAGAATCTTGGCCAACCCAAGCAAAAATGGCTGCTAAAGGAGCACTCAAAGAATTACAGGCTTTTCAAGATACATTGAATAGAGGGAGATAAACAGTCTTTTGTTTAGACATTGATTTATCCTTTGTGTTTGTTTCGAAGAAAATTAAATCAGTAACACCATTTTTGTCTTGAGGGTCGCATTAGATTTTGTAGATAAAATGAATAAGTTCAAAACTTGGCAGACCGATCTCGTAGAGTGAAGTGCAGTAGCGTAGCAAAGGACCGTGTAACATGGAGATAGGTGTTCTTATAGCAGTAACTACATCGGATAATGAATTGGTACCAAATTGCAGAAATATCGACATTTCAGTCGATTTAATGAGCAGCCAAAACTTGATGTTTTGGAAGTACCGCCAACTAAGGAATTATTCGTTTTAGCAAGTAAATACGCGATAATTTAAAAATTTAATGGTATAAAATAGTAATCCCGAAACTTACACAAGTGTAAGTCTCGGGATTTTTGTTACTTCAAAATTGAAACAAAGCTATGCAAATTAACAAATTTGAAAATCGAACAATTCTCACTCTCCCACCCTCTCCGTATAGCGTATACTCGATTTTCAACTACATTCTAAGCATCTTCTTAATCTGTTCAATTGTATTTGTCTCTAATTATTTCTTGCCATCGATTATAACAGCTACAGCAGCTGCATTTGTTCCCATCGCATTGCTGATCTTTAATTTCAAAGTTAATGTGTGGAATATTTTTGGGGTTGAAACGATTGTGCTTTATTCAAAAAATATAACAAGTACGCTTGACTACAAGCACATATACCAGTTAAAAACTACTGAGTACAACACGACAAAAAAAGACTTGAAATTTATCTCGAGCAAGGATGGAAGTAAACTAACAATTGACAGCCCAGAGCTTCCTGAGCATCAGAAAAGTAAATTTAGACTGTACTTCGAAAAAAAAGATAAGAAGATCTATCATTCTTCAAACTTTATAAGTTACAAGGACCTTTTGGAGTTAAAAAAGCACCTGTAATTAATAGTTGCCTAGCATTCTTCTCATAAACCATTCAAATATTAATAGCCCAATCAACAGGAACATAATCCATCTGAGATTCATAGCAGATTCTGTTTTAACTGAACTATAAATCACTGGTTTTAAGCTACTACTTTTTCCTAACTCATCTGCGATTTCAGTTGCATTTCCTTCAAAGTAAAGTTTACCTCCATACTTTTCAACAAGATTTCGCAGCAAATTATGATCTGCAGTAGTATTTGAAAGCTCAAGCTTAACATCCTTCACAGAGAACTTACCAATAGAAGTTAAGGTTTTTCCATTGTATGTGGTCGATCCAGTATACGTATAACTCCCTGCAGGAAAAGTACCAGCATCAAACTCGTAATAATCACTAATTCTAGAAAATGTGTAGTTAAACTCTTGTCCGTCTTGATTTTTTATCTTCAAAAACGCATCTGCCACATTGATTTTTTCATAACTGTCGTTATACAATTCTGCATTAAAGACTACCCTATCATAAGATTGATACAGATTACTACTCGCCGTTACTCTAAACTTACGCTTATCCTCTTTAATGGTAATATACTGTATCGTCTTACCAAGTAGCTCATCGAATTCATCGAATCTACTACTTTGTAGATAATTAAACAATCTCCAGTTCCAAAGCCCCTCACCTCCAATTACTGCCTCTTTTTTACCGGCCTGATTCTTTACAATCCACAGAGGATAATCGGTGGTTAAGTCACCTATTTTCTGACTAAGCAAAGTTTCCGTGTTAGCCGAAGGAACAAATTTTCCAAATTTCGATGTCAAAGGTGGAAACTTAGACACTAACACCTTTAACTGGTCAGACTGTTCCCAGAGTTTAAATCCATCCACATTAGTGGCCTGGACTAAATTACTACTATTTGTATTTGCATTGATCTTGACAACATCTTGCGAGGCGTTAAAGGTCGTTAAATCAGTTTGTGAACCTACGATGAATAGCCTTGGCTTGCGAAGGGCGTCTAATTGCACAATATCTGCATCTATCTTATGTTTGGCAGATGGTAAATTATGGAATATTACTAAATCATAGCCGGCTAGTGCATTTTTATTCTTTCCCGCCAAAGCAATTTCGACTTCGTAATTCTTATTTGTCTCAATACTCTTCTTCAACGCAGCAAGGTCTGGATGTGGCGCATTAGCATACAGTAGGATTTTCTGCCTAGCATCTAGAATATCAACATAGAATTTCCTTGAGTTATTCGACAATGAAAATTCATCCTTCTGAGAAGATACTTGGACTTGATATGGTATCACACCGCTCTCGTCTGCCGGTACTTCAAATGATACCGTCGAAAAGAATTTATCCTTATTGATTGAAATTTTTTGAGAACCTACAGTCTTAGGTGAATTCCCCGTCTTTTTCAGCGTAACTGTGGAAGTACTACCCTGAAAATTATAAGCACTTACATCCACATTCACAATAAACTTGTCCCCTAGGTAGGCTATATTATTATGGTAAAGTTGCGAGATTTTTATGTCCTTTTTCAAACTAGTATCTCCCTTCGCAATAAAATACACAGGCGCAGTTATACCCGTATTCTGGTACAACGGATTACTTCCCTCGTTGAAAATTCCATCCGTCTCTATCACAATCGCACCAACATTCTGATTGGCATAAGTCTCATCAACAAAGTCAAATACCGATGAAATATTAGTAGTAACTCCTGAAATAGAATCACTTAATTCAGGCTGAACGCTAGTCGAAAAATGAAAGGCATCAGTCTGATAATCCGCCGACAACTTATCTTTTAGCTCAGGTAAAATAGATTCATTACCTTTCAGTGACTCCGAATTATCCTGCATTAAAATCACCACAGGATTTTTTACCTGATCATTATTTACCTTTAACAAAGGCCCCAGTAGAAGGAAACTAATTCCAGAAACTGCTAGAAACCGCAAAGCTGATAATCCCAGTACTTTCCATGACTTTTGATCTGCAAATCGCTTATCTCTCAAGTACAAAAGTAAAGCGTATGCAATACCGAGAAGTAAGCATAGGAAAATAAAATACCAAGGATACTGAAGCGTAAATGTGTTCAAGAAATAAATATTTGGTTGCAAATATGCATATAAATTGAGTCTTTGAAACTCAATTTGATTGTACGTTGCTATTTTAACGTTAAATTATATTTCGAGTTGTTTTATTTTGGGCTTAAAGCCCAAAAAGTAAAAATTATAACAACTTTAACAGCATTACGGAATTAATGAGAACATGGAAAGAGTTATGATTGTATATTTGTAGCACTCCCTAGTGGAAGGTGGTAGAGAAAAAGTCAAAGATGAAGAAATTATTATATGCCCTAGTTTTCATGGTGGTTAGCACAAATGCCTATTCCTCCTATATTCTGGTACCGATGGATCACGATAAACAGAGAGACCATTTGAAAGCCTATGGACTCACTTACTGGATTCTAACTTTCGAAGCGGAAGCCTACTGGTTACTCAATTACCGTGGAGGTAGTTTTGCCTTTCAACACAACTCGAAATTCGAAGCCGAATGTAAAATTCGTGGCATTTCATACGAAGTTATCCCAAATTCCAAGTTTAATCTGATCCGGCAAGAAATTTCATCACCAGAAGTTAATCAAGAGGTTATAAAGCTTGAAAAAGCACCTAAGATAGCCGTCTATACTCCGGACTTTAACGCCAGAGGGGAAAAAATCCAACCATGGGATGACGCTGTAACGATGGTCTTAACCTATGCAGAAATTCCATATGAAACAATCTACGATAGACAGGTTTTGGAAGATAAGCTAGCCGAATATGACTGGTTGCACCTCCATCACGAAGATTTTACTGGACAGTATGGTAAATTTTACTCTAGTCAACATACTAAACCCTGGTATCGAGCCAATCAAAAGAAAATGGAAGACTTGGCTGAAAGCCTTGGTTTTACTAAGGTTTCTCAATTAAAATTAGCGGTAGCTAAAAAAATTAAATCTTATGTTGAGGGTGGTGGATTCATGTTTGCCATGTGTTCTGCAACTGATTCTTTCGATATTGCTTTAGCTGCGGAAGGTTATGACATCTGCCACAATGTTTATGATGGCGATGCTGCAGATCCACACGCTGGGAAACACTTGAATTACGATGCAACATTTGCATTTAAAGACTTTGATCTGATCTCTGACCCTATGGTCTACGAATTCTCGAGCATTGATAGTAAAAAAAGGAAAACAACAGCTAAGGATGACTATTTTTCACTTTTTGAATTTAGTGCAAAATGGGATCCCATACCTACCATGTTGACGCAAAATCATACGAGAACGGTAAAAGGCTTTATGGGTCAAACTACAGCCTACCGTAAAGATCAATTAAAATCAGAAGTACTTGTGCTTGGTGAAGCGAAAGCTAACGGAGAAGTACGATTCATCCACAGTCCTTATGGATATGGAACATGGACATTTTACGGCGGCCATGATCCAGAAGACTACAGACATTATGTAGACGATCCTGAAACTGACTTAAGTCTGCACCCTAATTCACCTGGATATAGACTAATTTTGAATAACATCCTATTTCCTGCCGCAGAGAAGAAAAAGAGAAAAACATAATGAACCGTACTTTAAGATTTAACTCATTGATAATATGCCTGTTATCATTTACCCTATTGTCATCTCAAAACACTGAATGGCTCACAGATCTTGAAGAGGGACTGAAGTTGGCAAAGGAAGAAAACAAGAATGTCCTACTAGAATTAGGGATTGTCCAAAATGGAACTCCCTTATTTATCTATGACGATATATGGTCGGACGAAGTAATCCTTGACAAATTATCGTCATTTATTCCTGTGTCAATCGATTTAAAAAATGAAGCTGACTTAGTAGAAAAGTACCAACTAATTTTCGCTCCTACCATACTTTTGCTCAACCCCAATGGAGATGTCATTTTTAAAACAAGTGGGATGAAAACCCTCTTCGAACTGGATGACTTGCTGCTTATCTTCCAGAATGAACTTGATAAAATACAACGGCTATCCAATCTCTACGAAAATGAAGACATTTTCGGTAATTTCTTGCGATTGGATGAATATATGAAACTAGTTATTTCATCTCCGAGTCACTTGGAAGATGATCTCATGAAATTTGCTAAAGAAAGGTTGAGCTTGATCGGTTTAAAGCAATCTGAATTAAATCCGTTACAGAAGCAAAGACTTCAGATTTACACGCATCTGTATGATCTCATTGAATACTCGGAAGAAGCTCAATTACGAAAACTTTACAAATTGGGAAAGAAAGGCCTTATTACAAGTAATCATAGTCTTCTTCTATTTGCAATTGGAGTAGGTGAATATTTTGAGGGGGAAAGTGATAAAGCTAAAGCTATTTTGACTGAGTTAGAAAAAAGATTACCTACTGATCCTCAAGCAGCTGAATATGCTTCTATCCTTAGTAAGGGTTTGGAATACGATTAGTAAGGATTCTGCTCGAGTAACGAGCTTTTTTTGGCTTCCGCCAAAAGTTTTATTCGTACTCCGATTAACATCTTATCGCTTTAATGCCAATTTTAGTATAATTGACATTATTTTTGTGTAAAGCAAACATCTTTTTGACATTTTCAAAAAGCTATTTGATAGTTCAGAAAATGTTTTCAGTCTAATAAATGTATCTTTATTTTTGAGAGTCCTATTTATGCTCAACTAAAATGCTCAAAATATTGTATTAGTATTGTGTGCTAAAGCGTTAAAACCTAAATCTAGAATAAAAAATGTTCAAGAAGATAAAGAAACTGTTCGTCGTAGAGGAGGAGTCGATTGATGAAAAGCTTGAAAAAGTGGTCAATCAGCAGCAAACAGCGCCTGCAACTAAGCCGAAAGGTAAAAAAACAGAGCACATAACAGTAGAAACGGAAGTTTTCGACAGTAATATCACAGGCCCTGCAAAACCCGCCAAAAAGTTTACAACGATCTTACTAAAAGCTCTTAATAGAAATAATTTAGAAGGAAGTGACTATCTTGAATTTAAGGATAGCCTACATTCACTAAAAGGAGTTATTGAAGATGAGGCTACTAGATTTAAATCTTCCTATGCTGTCTTGAGCAATAATGGAGTGACAAAAGAAAAGTTAATCGAGACTTCGAAGCATTACATTGACGTATTAAAAGAGGAAAAAAGTAATTTCGAAACTACCTTCCGTGCTCAACAAGCTAAGCAAATAAAGGCGAGAGAAGACAAGATTGTCAAGCTGACGAGTGGCTTAGAAAAGAAAAAAAATCAACTTCAGAAATTGATTTCTGATATAGAGAATATGGAAACAGAATTGAAAAATTCGAAAACTGAAGTCAATCAGGTGGCAGGAAAAGTTCAATTGACAAAAGATCAATTCATGGCATCCTATCACTTAATTCTTGAACAAATAAAGCAAGATGTTGCTAATATTAAAAAATACATATCCTAAGAAATGACGCAGAAGAAAGCAAAATCGTTTTGGAAAAGACCTGAAGGAATAACGGGTGGTATCGTAATCGCCGGATTGACGATAGGCGCAGTGCTTATAGTCAATGCCACTATAGCTGCATTGATAAGCTTTTTCAGTTCAACAGTAGGAATTATTGTAGCGATTCTCACCTTGGCAGTCCTTGTATTCACAGCTATTGATCCTAAGGCTAGAGCCTTAGTTTCATACATGTTCAAAAGCACAATGAGATGGATTACAGGACTATTTATTAAAATGGACCCCATTGGTATCCTAAAAGCATATGTCGACGACCTACGAGGAAATCTGCGAAAAATGAATCGCCAGATCAGCCAGTTGAGAGTACAAATGCATACACTGAAGGAGTTGATGGTCAACAACAAGAAGCAGATTAATAACAACCTTACAGAGGCAGGGGCGGCTAAGAAAGAAAATAGACAGAATGTAGTCATTCTTAAAACGCGTAAGGCAAGTCGACTTAAGAATTCCAATATGAAGCTGGATAAGCTTTATCAGAAAATGGAAGTGATGTATCGAGTCTTGAACAAGATGTATGAAAATTCTGAGATCATGCTCGAGGATATCGAAGATCAAGTGCAAGTTAAGGAACAAGAACGTAAAGCAATACTAGCATCACATAATGCTATGGGTACAGCAATGAAAATACTTAAAGGAGATAGCGACAAGAAGGAAATGTTTGACAGAGCATTAGAAGCAGTAGCAGATGATGTAAGTCAAAAGGTAGGTGAGATGGAGCGGTTTATGCAAGTGTCGGAAGGCTTTATGCAATCACTAGATTTGCAGAATGGAGTATTTGAAGAAGAAGGGCTGAAAATGCTTGAGCAGTGGGAACAAGAAGGAACTAGCTTACTTTTAGGTGAAGAGAAATTGAACCTACTCGAGCAAGCAGCGGACGACGAAGATGTACTAGACCTTAGTGCAGTGCCTGAGCGTCAAAAGATCGAAGACAGAGGAAATCAATACGACACATTCTTTGAATAAAAATCTTACATGGCCAAAACTCGATTAACTACTTTATCCAAATTACTTCTTACTTTACTTATCGTAAGTGTTATTGTCGGTGCTGTCTATTCCCTATTGACTTACACTTCTATGGGAGATACTCTGAAGGCAACTACTGAGCAAATTCAAAAGGATAGAGCAACACAAGATAGCCTTAAAGCAATCGAAAAAGAAGCTAAAAGAATTGCGAGAGAAGAACAGAAATCTATTCGTCAAGCTGAAAAAGAACAGAAAAGGATCGAGAAGGAGAAAATCGAGGCCGCAGAACAAGCATTAAAAAGCAAAAAAGTTCTTCGTGTTCAGGTAGGAAATTCAGCAAACTCAATGCCAGGACTTTACTTCAATAAAGGCTGGAAACCCAACAATGACTCACGATTCTTTAGTGACTCAACTTACAAGGTCGAATTTATTCACATACCTGACAATCAAGATGCAGTTAGAGATCTCAAAAACGGTAAAGTTGATCTTATTATTCAATCCATTGACGAACTACCTGTTCTTTTCAAGTCTATGGACTCCAAAGATCTAAAAGTAATCATGCAGATAGATTGGTCTAGAGGTGATTATGCAATATGTGTTAGGAACAATATAAACACTGTTAATGATTTGCTTGACCGAAAGGTGGCAGTGGTCAGAGGATCATCAAGTGAATCATACTTGCGAAAAGCCTTGGATGCTGCTGGTATGAGCCTTCGCGATATCAATATCGAAGAATTGTACTATACGGAAGATGTAATTAATGTATTTAATCGTACATCTGCCGACGCCATGGTGATTCCTGTAGTGCAGGCTGAAAAATTACAAGAAAACCTTAATCTCGGTAAAATTTTACAGACAACCGAGCAAGCTTCTCATGTAATTGCCCATACATTCGTAGCAACAAGCGATTTTGTCTCAGAAAACAAAGACATCATAAATCAATTTTACTTGGGATGGATGAAAGCAGCATCAGAAATAAACGCCAATCCCAATGCAGCTGAAACCGCAGCATTTCACTACTCTTCCGAACTTCCATATTCAGTCGAAGAATCGATGAAAAATCTAGAGCAAGTGAAATTGTGCAATCATGCTGATAATAAAGAATTCTTCAATAGCAATTCGTCTCTATTGACCGGTGAAGCAATATACAAAGAGATGGGAAAGCAATATGCAAAAAGTAACCTTGCGCCTTCATCACGGCCTAGATGGAAAACATTAATTTACGAAGACGCAATAGCCTACGGGGATAAAATGATTGGCCGTGTAAAGAAGTATAATACAGATAAATCATTCTCTCTAGAAGAACCTGAGCCAGAGGACCTATTTTCAATAAAGCCACTTGTCATCAATTTCCCATCAGGGGAATCCACACTAACTGCCTCTTCCCAGAGTTTTATCGATGTGAGATTGGTTAATCTTCTATATTCATATGGAAACTCCCGAATAAGAATTGAAGGAAACACGGAAAATTTAGGAAATCCGGAAGCAGAAAAAAACCTATCTGAAAAAAGAGCAAGAGCAGTGGCATCATACCTGATTAAAGAATATGATTTTGACCCTAGTCGTTTTATCATTCAAGGGAACGGATCATCTAATCCTGTACGAGGATGTGAAACTTTAAACTCAGATGCATGTAAAGCAAAGAATAGAAGAACTGAATTTCATTTCTTGAAGAATTAATATTTGCACTTTTTCTCTTTCAGGCATCCCCAGTTTTCTTTAGGACTTATTGACATGATTGCGGGTTAAACCCAAATTATACTGTACAGATGCGATACTAGCTTGACTCTTAGAATTGCTGTATCATTCAAAAATCATGTAAAAAACCAAGTACATTATTTTGTATTACTCTTCAGTATTCTCACCATCTACCAGAAGTTCCAGAGCTTGCGAGTAAGAAGCTGCATTCGCATTAATCAAAAACCTTCGACAATGCTTTTTACGAAAAGTCCATTGAGCGGTTGTAAAGAAATCTTCCTCTTCTTTCAGTCGATACCAAGGAGAAATATCTTCTTCATACGGATTATGGAGGAGGTGAATATCTTGTGTGGGTGCATAACCCTGACCTAACAGTACAAGTCGTTCGCCAGTAGATGGCTCCACAACAAGATCAAGGACAAGAACTGCATGTCCAGGCGAATACTGATTTCCTGGTTGAATAAATGCATCCCCAATACTAATCTGGGAAACTTCAATACCTTTTGTGTCTGCCTGCAACCCTCTTGCGGTTGTTTCGTTGTATAGATCATCAAGATATGTTTGTAGACTACTTTCGGAAAAATCTTCCGCAGCTACATCTTCCTCTTTAACATAAACTGAATCTTGCCACACGAAACGAGTACCCTGCCCATATTCATAAAAATCGATTACTCTATTATCATCATATGTAAAGCGAATGAGATCGTGCTTTTCATTCTTAAATAAATACAAACTTCTCATAAGTTGAATTGCATGTTCACCGTGAAGCAGATCCTCCTGATTGGGAATGTTCACATCTAGCACAGCTGCATAGCAAGCGTAAAATTTCTCATAACCATCGTGCCTCATAACCTTTGCATCAAACTTCTTCGTAGGTAGAGTTCTCAAGAAATTCTGAAATGAAAATTCAGGAAAAGGCGGACGGATATAACCTTCAGGAACTTTGACTCGAGTATCAATCGTAGTTCCTAACTCATCCATATTAATCAAACTTTTACTTTGGGCGGAAGCCCCCACAAAAAAGACAAGACTAACAGCAAGTAGAACAATGAATTTCATATTATAAGTTTACATAATATATACAAATACTATACCACTTTCCATGAGTCAATCCTCATCTCCCATTTTCCCTAGGTACGCACATTTTTTATATCTTCGAGCGTACTTAAAAAATCCTTTGGGTAGGAGTATGGCAATGACATTCCAGGCTCACCCCAAAGGACCTCAAAACAGACAAAATGAAGGTATATAGTAACTCAGAAATAGGACTTCTCAAGAGTGTTTTAGTCCATAGGCCAGACGAGGGAATTGCAAGGATTTCGCCTAAGCGGGCGGAAGAATTACTATTTGACGATATCGTACACCTGCCTAGAATGCAATATGAGCACGATGTTTTTACTAATTTGTTGCGCCATTTTGTTAGTGATGAGTCAAGCTCAAAAGGGGGATTGATTTTCATGCATGAGCTATTAGCTGAATCCCTTGCTGTGGATAGATCCAAAACAGAAATATTCCTTGAGAAAATTATCCGATATGAGGAATTGCCTGCATCTTTCATTAAGTACTTACAAGACTTGACGGAAGAACAGCTTGCAGAAACACTTATTTCAGGTTATCACAAACAGGACGAAAGATATCTGTTCGATCCCATCCCAAATTTCATCTTTACTCGAGATATAGCGATCACTGTAAAAGATCACATTATCATATCCAAAGCCAATAAAGAAGCAAGATTTCGTGAAAATTTACTCACAAGATTCATTTTATACAACCACCCTACTTTCTCAGATCTTGTCGAAAACGACCGCATCATTAACTTGAATGACATCGAAAAATTCCCGCCTAGTAAATCAGGAGAAGTGGTAAGTGTCGAAGGAGGAGATGTGATGATGTTTCACGAGAATTACCTACTGATTGGAAGTAGTGAGCGAACGAGTGATCATGCGATCCAGTCGCTTGCTAAGGAACTATTCACACGAGGCATCATCGAGAATGTGGTGAGAATCAAGATTCCAAATAATCGGTCCTATATGCATATTGACACCATTTTCACTCAGATCGACAGAAATGTGATTGTTTGTTTCAAACCCATCGTATATGATGGACTTAGTTCAAGAGTGGAGGTTCACAATGTGTCAGGAAAGATCAATGTGTACGACTCCGTGCGCGAATTTATGTGGCAAGAAATTAATCCAGACATGAGATTTATCTTTGCCGGGGAGGGAAAAAGTCCTTATCAGGATAGGGAACAATGGACGGATGGTTGCAATATGGTGAGTATTAAACCTGGAGTAGCGTTCAGTTACGATCGTAATCCACACACTGATATTGCCCTACAAAAAGATGGTTATACCATTGTAGAAGCTGAAAGTTTACTTGAAAAATTAAACAGTGGTGAAGTCAAAGTAGAAAACATCAACCGCACAATCATTAACCTACCCTCCAATGAATTATCGAGAGCAAGAGGAGGTTCTCATTGTATGACTTGCCCTATTTTACGAGAGAATATATAGATGTTTAGGCACGAAACGCAAATACGAGTACGATACTCAGAGACAGACAAGATGGGATATCTCTATTACGGAAACTACGCTGCCTACCTAGAAGTCGCAAGAGTAGAAGCTTTGCGTGACCTTGGTATTGTATACAAAGATATGGAAGACCTTCACGGAGTCCTACTGCCAGTAGCGAAATATGAATCTACCTTTGTCAGACCAGCGTATTACGATTCTTTGCTTACCTTAAAGACTGAAATACGGGAATTGCCTGATTCATTTATCTTTTTCCACACCGATATTTTCAATGAGGAGAACAAGATCATCAACCGCTCTGTTGTTAAGTTAGCTTTTGTTAAGGCGGATAGTACCCGTTGCACTGCACCAGATTTCATATTAACTGCACTCGACTCTTATTTTAGAGCTGAGTAGACAAGATAGATTTTGCAAAAAAACTGGAAAAAATACTTTACTGAAGATTTTTGGAGAAACTACCCTCCATTGAAGAAGCTGGTACAGTGGACCAAGAACACAACTATTATAGGACTTGAAGGTGTTCCATTATACGATGTTGTGAAATTCATATTTAATGAAGCAAAGGATGACAGTATCACTACACGAGCCAATTCCATGACCTTCAGTTTCTTTATCGCCCTATTTCCATCGATGATTTTTCTGTTTACATTAATCCCATTAATGCCAACCATAGCAGATTACGCTCTTGATGTCAGAGAATCCGTGAGAGGAATTTTACCTGAAACCAGCGAAGAATACCTTTTTTCAATAGTTGACGACATCGTTTCCAGACAGCGAAGCGGGCTATTATCTTTCGGTTTAGTCTTAGCTATTTTCTTTGCAAGCAATGGTATGCTAAGTATGATTAGTGGTTTCGAAAAAATAGAACATCAAACAACATTCCGAAGACGTCATTGGCTAAAAAAACGAATGATTGCCATATTCCTAACTATCGTTGTCTCTGTTCTTTTTATCGTGTCCTCTTCCTTGATTGTTCTGGGTAATGTGATCATTAATTATCTAGTCGCAACATTTAACATGAATGACTGGTCAGCATTTGGATTTGGCGCGCTACGTTGGTTCATTATTGTCCTTTTGCTATACAATATTGTCGCAATTATATACCGTTTCGCACCTCCTGTGAAAAGACGATTTAGCTACTTTTCAGCTGGAACAAATATCGCGACCTTCCTCATTATTTTTGTTTCGGTTGGCTTCTCGTATTTTGTAGCAAATTTCGGGAAATACAATGAACTCTATGGCTCGATCGGTGCACTGATTGTCACCTTATTGTGGTTCAACATCATATGTTTCATCCTTCTTGTAGGATTTGAGATCAACGCGAGCGTTGCAGTAAATAGAGATCTTTTGGAGGAAAAGCCTGCAGAGGTACCTAATAATACTACTGAGAAAAAACTACAAACTAAGGATTCATCTGCTTCCGAGGTTAACTCTTAGTATTATACCAATTCTGTTTTAAGGTTTCACTTTATTTTCAAGAATTATTAAACCCGAAT
>CALBVQ010000158.1 GCA_937969485.1 uncultured Saprospiraceae bacterium
TGCAAAGAGAATGGGAGCTCAACAGTTCTTTTGAAGCGCAGCCGTGGTCACCATCACGGTGAGCATCAAAAGAGCTGGACGTTCCCATTATCGAAGCAGTTTGAGCTCGCAATAGATATCTTAATGCATAATTCGGGTTAAACCAAGTACAAGGCAGAAAACGCAAGGATAGCCTTAGCGATCATGAGTATTTCTAACGAAGTAATTGCTTTTATAAACTTGAAAATATGCGAAATTCTAAAGCAGAATTGGTATAAGGCATAATTCAAGTTTAAAACATATAGGCGACGGCAGCTCTGACACCTATGTCTAGATAACGCAATTCAATAGGATGTTCATCTCTTATCCAATTCGATAAATGTGAGCGGAATTCTGGACCTCCCGACAGTACAACACCATTTCCAGCATAATATCGTAAACCTAGTCCACCAGTCATTTTATAGCCAGTAGAAGTTGTGTACACAGGTCTTGATTCTTTGTCAAACGAGACTACTTCAATTTCATCAAGTATATGATAACCAGATCTTGTCGTCAAAAGATTAACTGATAACCCCACATCACCATATAATGACAGTCTAGGGTTAATAGGGAATTCATAACCTACAGCTGCAGTAAATTCAACCATTCTATGATAGTTAAAAGTTTCTGCAACATAAAATGAATCCTGTGTTACTTCAACTTGTCCTGGGATCGTGTCGTTCATCCCATCAGGGCGAATGATTATAGTCACAGGTAATTCTTCTTGAGTCACGATTGTTTGCATCGTTTCAAAATTAAGTTTCTCATCAAGTTGGCCATAACCTACACCAGCATTGAAATACAAGCCGCGATTCATTTGATATCGGGCCACTAAATTTACTTGGAATGTTTCCAGGTATGACTCGGTATCAAGCTTAGTTTGCTTCCATGTTTCCCCTACTTCATTAAGAGCTGTTATTTGTGGAATGCTATAATAAGGAATTGCTTGAAGTTCTAGCATAAACACACCTCCTCGTTTACTATTTTTTCCTCCGAAAGAAGGACATTCAATGGGTGGGTTTGGTAATTCAAGTTGAACAAGTCCTATTCGTGAATCATAAGATAGATCTTGAAGTGTACTTGTATTAAGTGCGGTGCTATTTACTATCGCCTTGGCAATATTACTTTTCAAACTCGAATTTTGAGTTGAAGAAAAAGAATTAGCAGCATTAGTAGTTGTGTTTTCTTGGTTTATAGCAAAGTCCATTGCTTTCTCTTTTTGGGTTAAACCCAAAGGAATTGTATTCGTCGCCTTTGGTTGTGTGTTTGCTGGCGAATTAGAAGAGGACCTAGGTTTTTGCGTTGACGATGGAATATTCTCTGCTCCAAAGCTATTTTCTACTTGATTTGAATTACTGCCTTGTGAAGAACTGTGAGTTGTAGCGTTTACTGCACTAGCAGCATTATTTTTACTTGTTGTTGGATTATTTACTGTAGTCCTATTTGTTGAAGAATTAGATTGTGTTACTGGAGCTATGTCAGCACTTAAGTTTCCTTCCAACGTTCTTTCAGTGTTTGCCCCAGAGGTTGTTTCAGAATCATTTGACACGTCAGGACCAGAGGAACCCGATATTACATTTTGAGCAACCTCATTATTCACAAGATTACTTGATTTTATGAGAGACTTGTCGCTATCTAAGTTCCTGTCTGAGGTAGGAATCGAAGAGTTCATTGATGAATCCTTGATTTCTTCGTCTGAAGAATTAAAAGAGTAGTAGGATATTGCTGCCACAGCAATAGTTGCTGCTACTGCTAATCCCAATCCCCAAGTCTTAAGGAAACTAGAACTTGTAGCAACGGCTGTAGGTGCCGCTGGAGCAGCCATACCAGCTTGTATTCCAGCCCAAAGCGCATCAGTATTGACGGCACTTTCGTATGTGGAAAGTTTATTTTTTATATTATGTTCAAGTTTATCTTTTCCCATGAGTTATCATTCTCTGTTTGAATAATTCTTTTTCTTAAAATTGCTTTGGCTCTAGCCAAATTTGATCTAGAGGTTGAAGCATTGATCTGTAGTTTTTCGCCTACTTCTTTATGGTCATAACCTTCCATAATGTAGAGGTTAAAAACCATTCTATATTGTTCAGGTAGTTCTCTTACAAGCGAAAGTATTTCTTCTTCGTGCAGATTAGACCATACCTTAGGGTCTGCTTTTATGTAAAGTGTTTCAGGATCAGCTGACTGATAGTAGTCAAGATATTTCTTACGTCTTCGCAGGCCCTCATTAGCAACTATTTTACCCATCCAACTTTTAAGTTTTCCTTGTTCATTTTTGAACTGGTGGAAGTTTTTAAAGATTTTGATAAAGGCTTCTTGTAAGACATCTTGAGCGCTTGCTTCGTCAGGCATGTACCGACGAGCTACTGTAAACAAGTATCCCGCGTAGGTGTCGACGAGACCCCTTTGTGCGGAAGCCTCATTTTTTAAGCAGCCTTGTATGATATCTGTATCTTTCAAAAATAATTAGTATTGTAGTTAAAAGAAAGAGAAAGGAGTGGGAGAAAAGATAACTTCTCTCCCACATTGGGCATCCTCTTTTAATTTGTTGTCAAGTCCCATTCAACGGTTAATTCTATTTCTGTACTAGGACCATTTACAGGTAATATTAAGTTCGTACTTCCTTTTACTCTATCTGTAGAGCTATCATTTATTGTAATTTCTGCTGTTGCACCGTCACATCCACCTCCACATTCTGCAAAAATTCCGTTACCAGTAGTTCCTCCTTCAAAAGTATAATATTGCGCACTAAGTACATTAAAGGTACCAGTTTCATCAGGATTTACATCAATATGTAGATTGATATAAGTAGAATCCTCAGTCATTGTACCTAAGTGCAGACCACCATCAAAAGCAGCAAATATGTTGTCAAATATGAATAGTTCGCTAGCTGGATCAACAGTTGTAATCTTAATGAATTCGGTGATGTCTTCACATACAGTAATGTCACCTAGATCTTGATCGCCTGTAGCTGTGACAGTAATAACGTCACTCTGTTGAAATTCATCTAAATCGTATCCTTTGATTGTTGCATCAGTAGTTTCACATAGAATAGCAGATATAGAGAATTCTCCATTATCATTGACAGGTTCTTGAAACGAGTAACCTCCTAGTTCAATATAAGCATATCCATTGGTCACTGCTTGCGCATCGCAAGTCACTAAGCGGCCACTGATTGAAGTTGCAGAGACGGCTGTAGCTATTATTGTGCCGATATCTGTATCTTCTGTGTAAGGTCCATATTCTCCTTCAAAGATTATATTTCCACAGTAATCAAGGATTGCTAAGTTAAGAAGTTGGTTCTTTGGTACTTTCCCAGAGAAGTTTCCATCACTATTGACGTATCCATATCCCGTTCCTATTCCGTCTACTGTAATTTGTATCTGTAAATAAACCAAGTTATTGCCATTGTCATCTTGAACATTGCCAGATAAAACGACAAGTGGAAACGGAGCATCACAGTTCCAAAATGAAAAGTGAGACACATCACCAACATACTTACCATCTTGTAAAGTAGCTGTTCCTTCTTCTTCCCAGTATCCTGTATCTTCATTAAAAGACCACAATGGAATAGAAGTAGGTGCTGATCCCTGTAATTCAGCAGGTAAAGGGAAAGTTAATTCAGCAGTTTTGCCATTAGCTAAATTTAGCTCAGCTCCTGAGTTGCTTCTTAACTCGACTGCCAGCATACCGTAAGTAGCTAATTGTACCGCTTCTTCATCTGAGTCAATAGCTCTCAAGTCTCCCGGCATTTCTGCTGCGATGTCTGCGCTTGATGGGTCAATCCATTTTACGAAAACGTCTACTGGTCCAGAATATGTATTTCCGCTTTTGTCCACGATAGCGTTTTCCGAAAACACTACCTGTGCACCGTCAGATGCTGTGATAGTTCCGCCAGCTGAAGTATTGAAAGTACCTGTAAGATCCATGCTTAGTAGCTTGATCTGAGTGAAAGATGTTTCGTTCAAATTAGGATTTACAACTTTTGCACCTAAGAAGTAGCCATTTTTTTCAGCTGTAATATATTGTCCATTTTTATTGAAGTCACCTGAAGGATAATTGAAGAAACCATTCTCATCCGTAAACTGAGTAATCGCTTGATCTTCTCCTTTTACCGTTACAAGTACGTCCTGAAGGGGAAGGTTATCTTCATCTACAATTCTTCCTTTGATTGAAGATTCTACTAACACTACGGGTTCTTGAAATTGCTTTTCACCGGTAGACCCGTCAATAATTTCTTTCCTACATGAAGTTACGATCATTAAGAGAAGGATGCCCATCCATACGTTAAATCTCATTAATTTCATCATTGTTAACTATTTGTGTGCGGGTTTTTCCGCATTAATTAATTCTTGTCTTATGGTATATACATTCTGTTAAGAAAGTGATGCGTTAGAATGCAAATATTTGTAACTGTAGTGAGCTTAAACCCGAATTATGCATTAGGATTTCGTCACGAGAGCTTAAAATGCAAAGAGAATGGGAAGCTCAACAGTTCTTTTGAAGCGCAGAATTAGTCAGCATCACAGTGAGCATCAAAAGAGCTGGACGTGCGCATTATCGCGGCAGTTTGAGCTCGTAATAGATGTCTTAATGCATATTTCGGGTTAAAATCATTCTGACATATTATACCAATTCTGTTTTAGAATTTCGCATATTTTCAAGTTTATAAAAGCCATTACTTCGTTAGAAATACTCACGATAGCTAAGGCAATCCTTGCGTTTTCTGCCTTGTACTTGATTTAATAATTCTTGAAAATAAAGTGAAACCTTAAATCAGAATTGATATTATACCCCTCTATTTATATTTGGAATTTAATTTCATTTTTACATTTCTAGGTTCGGCTTACGCCAAAAAAAAAGCCCTTGCAATCGCAAAGGCTCTTCATATTTCTT
>CALBVQ010000159.1 GCA_937969485.1 uncultured Saprospiraceae bacterium
TCTTGAAAATAAAGTAAAACCTTAAAACAGAATTGGTATTGCTTCCCACCACACTTGCACCCCAAGCCGCAGCCACCTTTGATTCAAAACGCATCCCGCATCAAAATCCTTTCCAGTTGTAAAAAACCAATACTACACACCCTATTTCCCACCATAATTTTCAATCTTTACAACGCATGCAGAAATCTAGCAAACTCATAAAATTAATCCGAAGCCTTTCTAAAGGCGAGAAAAGGAACTTCAAAATCTTATCCGCTAAGTCCGGAAGAAAAGGCAAAAACTATGTCACGCTCTATGACTGGATTGAGAAGAAAGGTAGTCTTGATGAAGTCAAGTTCCTCTCTGCAAATCAATCGATTAAACCCACTCAACTGCCCAATATTAAAAATAATCTCTATCGCCAGATATTAAAGTCGATTCGAGAAATTAGTAAAGACAATTACGAGGAAATTCGAACAAGGGAATATTTCGACTTTGCGAAAATTCTTTATTCCAAAGGAGATTACGCGAGTGCACTAGAATACCTGTCAAAGGCAAAAAAGCTAGGTGCAAAAATCAAGAAGTCAACCCTCATTTTTCTAGCAACAGACTTTGAAAAGCAAATTGAAACTCAGCATATAACTGGTAGTATGAGCAAAAAGGCTGCCCAGCTTGCTGATTACTCTTCTCAGTTGCTTAAGGAAATCAACTTAACCAATGCTTTTTCTAACTTGTCCTTACTCCTCTATGGAAGATACTTGAAAAAAGGATTTGCCAAGAATGAGTACGATGAGCAAAAGCTTTCCGAGTTCTTCTATGATCATTTGCCAGAATTTGAAATTCATGAGCTTGATTTTACGCAACTACTTCACTTATACCAAAGCTACGTGTGGTACAATTATATGTTACGAAACTATGCTGAGAATTTTAAGTACGCACTGAAATGGTATAATCTATTTAACCAGTTCCCTGAAATGAGGGATATTGAGCGAACACATTACATAAAGTCTCTCCATAATATCTTATCGGCCTTGTTTGCCGCAGACAAACAAGATAAATTTTTAGACTATTACAACAAGTTAGTAGACCTAGCAGAAGATGATTCCAATGCATGGAATACCAATGAGCTGAATATGCTTTCGCTGTTTTCTTTTATCCACGGTATTAATAAGATTTTTCTTCTAGTAGAGTACCGTTCCGCCGAAAACGAGATTAATAACTACCAAGAAATTATTCAAAACAACCCACACAATTGGGATAATAGCCGGCTGGTGGTGTTTTACTATAAACTTGGCTGTGTGTTTTTCGGTCGCGGTGATTATGAAAAGACGCTGTATTGGCTTAATCGAATTATTAACGAGACACGCACTGACAACAAAGAGGATATCCAGTGTTTCGCGAGAATCTTAAGTTTGATCACCCACTACGAGTTGGGTAATGATCTTCATATTAGCTATCAGATCATCTCAGTTTACCGCTTTTTACTAAAGATGAAACAGCTTGGTAAGGTGCAGCGAGCAATCTTTAATTTCTTGAGAAAATCAGTGAAATTTGATAAAGGGAATATGATTCCTGAGTTCCAAGCCCTGAAAGATGAGTTAATTGAAATTACTGAGGATGCCTATGAACGAAGAGCTTTCATGTACTTGGATTTACTTTCTTGGCTGGATAGTAAGATAATGAATATAACAATGATTGAAGCAATCCGAATCAATAGATGAAACATCAACCCGAATTGATTTCGTTTTCATCTTACTTGCTTTTATAATTAGATTACCTTTAACTTTTCATCTCCTTTCTAAAGTTCGAAGGAGTATCTGTCGCGATCTTCTTAAAGAGTCTGTTGAAAGGTGGAACTTCTTGAAACCCCAACTCGTACGCGATTTCTTTAATAGTGAGGTCAGTATATATTAGCAGTCGCTTTGCTTCCAAGACCAGTCGATCATGTATAATCTTTAAGGGTGATTTCGTACTGATTGTCGAGAATAAGTTACTCAGCGTTTTGGGTGATTTGTGCATTTCATTTGCATAATCCTGAACTTGGTGCCACTTTTTAAAATTGGTTTCAACTAAAAGATTGTATTGTCTCACTATATCCAACTCCTCAGAAGGAACTTGTAAAACTTCGTTTTGTAACTTGTATAATCTAGTTATTTTGATAATCAATCTTTTAAGTAGCATGCGCAACATGTCCTCCTGTAGGTTGTCTTTTTCTGCAAATTCATCTACAAAAATTTGAAACAGAAGATGAATCTTCGCACTCTGTTCTTTGTCCACACAGATAATCAACTGCTCTGCAGACCCGTAAAAAATCAAACCAGAACAAGAAACTTCAGCGTCATGGTCGATAATACAGTAAAAGGCCCTGTTGAATTGCCAAGCGATTACAGATTCAGGTTGACCTAATTCAAAATTTTGATTGGCAGTCAAGGTAGTAATACTGTTTTTTTTGAATTCATGATTAGTACCATCAATATTAATATTCTGATCTGGTCCTATATTCCAAGCTATCGTCAGTAGATTCTCGTCTTTTCTACTTCCGAATGCACCTCCAAAATCTTTATTGTTGGCGGTTATTCGAAAGATGCTTCCTGTTTTTATGTTTTCTACCTGCATATTCCTTTGTTGCGTTGTATAACAGTAAATATTATGATATCCCAGCACATTAAGTTGCGGATATCTAAAAATAAGATACTATTTAGTTTTATATTAGTCTTTCACAAGTCAAATCTACGATGAAAATTTTAGAAAGATTAGCCATTGATTCGTCTTCGCCCAACAGGGGAGTTAATCTTATAACTATTGGATTGATAGTCTTTTTACTTGTATTTACCTTTTTTATTTATCCTAGTTTACCTGAAATAATTCCTACACATTTCAAAGGTTCAGGTGAAGCAGATGGATTCAGTAGTAAAAGTATGTATTTAGTATTTGTTGGCTTTACAATTCTCATGGCAATAGGACTCTACTACCTTAGTTTTTTTCCCAGAATAATCAATTATCCAACAAAAATCACACCTGAAAATCGGGATATCCAACAAGAAATGGCTATCACAATGTTGCGACAACTTAATGCATTTATCACAGCCTGCATGACGTATATCATTATATGTATTGCCTTCATTTCCAAAGGCGACTTAAGCAGCGCTTCATTGGGTTGGCTTTTTATTTTTGTAATGTTAGGAGGAATGACTTGGTTAATTGCGAGATACATGATCCAGGCTCGAGCAAAAAAGTAATATTTTCTATCTTAGTCGAAGTTTTTGAAATCGAAATATCAACATATTGTCGTAATGGGTGTGTCGGGCTGTGGAAAATCTACGGTTGGATCTCGACTTGCTGAATTACTAGGAGTAGCATTCCTTGAAGGAGATGATTTTCATCCAGAATCGAACAAAGAGAAGATGAGTTCTGGACATTCGCTGAACGATCTTGATCGTCAGCCTTGGTTGGAAAAATTGAATTTTGAACTTCGAAATCGCCCATCTTGCGTCCTTTCATGCTCGGCTTTAAAGGAATCATATAGGAATTTACTCACAGCTGATCTAGACTCGTATTGTTTTTTGCATCTTGAAGGGGAATTTGACTTAATTCATGAACGGATGAAAAGTCGATCATCTCACTTCATGCCTGCAAGTTTATTGAAAAGCCAGTTTGACGCACTTGAACGACCTTCGCAAGCATATCACATCGATATTTCACAATCTATCGATGATATTGTTAAAATCGCAACAGCACAAATCACAATGAATAAAAGTAAAATAGGACTTCTCGGTCTTGGCGTAATGGGCAAAAGTTTGGCCCGAAATATAGCCGACAAAGGAAATAAGACTTCTGTGTATAATCTACCTTTTCCTGGTGAGGAGGAAGTTGTCAAGGATTTTGTCGAAAAATTCGAAGACCTATCTTTTTATGGCGCAACAGACTTGGGGGATTTTGTAAATTCATTGTCGAAACCTCGGATGATCATTTTGATGATTAAGGCTGGAGAGGCCGTTGATGAGATGATAGGAAAATTGAAGCCTTTACTTTGTGAAAATGATATGATTGTTGATGCAGGTAATTCCTTCTATAAGGATACTCAACGGCGAGAAGCTGAAATGAAAGCGGAGGGTTTTCACTTTGTGGGAATGGGAGTTTCAGGTGGAGAAGAAGGTGCGTTGAATGGTCCTTCTATTATGCCTGCTGGTACGGCTTACGCCCAAAAATATCTACTTCCAGTTCTTCGTGATATTGCCGCGAAAGCAAAAGGAGAGCCTTGTGTTCAGTGGGTAGGGCCTGATGGTGCAGGCCACTTTGTTAAAATGATTCACAACGGGATCGAGTATGCCGACATGCAACTGATCAGCGAATTATATGAAGTATGTCGAAAAGTGTTCGGACTTTCCAATGCTGAAATAGCAGATTTCTTCGAGTCATTTGATTCCATTCACAAAGGATATTTGTTGGAGATAAGTATTGATATTCTCCGTAAAAAAGAAGGGAATAGCTATGTGTTAGATACAATTCTCGATGTAGCGGGTCACAAGGGAACAGGCATGTGGACAAGTAGGGAAGCACTCGAGATGGGGATTGCAGTTCCCACGATAACTGCGGCCATGAATCAACGCATCATCAGTTCGTACAAAGAACTACGAAAAACTTTGGGCTCGAGCCCAAAAAACAACATAGACTTTACAACGGATTGGCAACGATCTTTAGAAAATGGCTTTCTCATGGCAAGGATGCAAGCACATATTGAAGGCTTTCACCTCATTCAAGCTGCTTCCGACAAAAACGGATGGAATGTTAATATGGCAAGTGTTTCCTCCCTTTGGCGAGGTGGTTGTATAATAAGATCTGCTATGCTTCCAGTTTTTATGTCAAGCTTTACAGAAGACACTAAGTTAGAGCATCTTTATCTTTCTAAAACGATCATGTCTATTCTACAGAATTCTATCAAGCATGCTGTTGCAGTCAATTCTTTAGCCCAAGAAAATTCGGTTTCTACTCCTTGCTTTTCAGCGGCTATTCAGTATTTTCTATCAGTGACAACAAGCGAGCTTCCTATCAATATGATTCAGGCTCAGAGAGATTATTTTGGTGCACATACTTATCGCACGAATGAAGATCCGGGCACACCCCGTCATACAATCTGGAACTAATGGAAATTTCACTTTTCTTTGCATTTGGTTTTGGGATTGCAGTGTTGTTGGTATTTATTTTGCTACTAAAAATCAATGCATTTGTATCGCTTTTGATTTCCTCGATTACCGTGGGAATAACAGCTGGAATGGATGCTGAAACAATTGTGAAGACGGTCACTGACGGAATGGGAGGTACGTTGGGATACATTTCTATTGTGATAGGATTAGGGGCAATTTTTGGTGAAATATTAAGAGAAAGCGGTTCAACAGAAAAGCTTGCGGCCGCCTTGTTACGAAAATTTGGAGTAAATAGTTCTCCGATTGCACTTAGTATCACAGGTTTCATTATTGCGATACCTGTGTTCTTCGATGTTGCTTTTATTATTCTCATGCCCGTTCTTTACGGACTTCAGAAAAAGACAAAAAAATCCTTGCTTTTCTTCGCGATTCCTTTACTTGCTAGTTTGGCGATTACTCATGCTTTTATTCCTCCTACTCCAGGACCTATTGCCGTTGCGGAATTGATTGACGCGGATTTAGGATGGGTGATTCTCTTTGGATTAATTGTTGGTATTCCAGTGACAATTATATCAGGTATTATTTTTGGAAGATATATTTCTAACAAAATTTATGTAGCAGTTCCAGAGCATATGGATTTAGCAGATGAAGAGAAGTCGGTGCCCCAAAGTTCGAAGTCTTTTAGTGCGTCGGATGATGCTCCACCTTTATGGGGAATTCTCGGATTAATAGCAATTCCTATTGTGCTAATTGTACTTAATACAGTTGCGAATGCGACGTTCAAAGATAAAGATACATTCCTTTATGAAGCGATAAGCTTTTTAGGTAATCCAATTATCGCGTTGATTATTTCTGTCATGTTCGCTTGGCTTTTCTTGGGAGTTTTGAGGGGGTTTAGTTTGCAGAAATTGCAGGATCTCAGTGCAAAAGCCCTCGGGCCAGCAGGAATTATTATCCTGATCACAGGTGCAGGTGGAGTATTTAAGCAAATGCTTGTGACGACAGGTGCTGGTGAAATGCTGGCTACGGAATTTGCTAAACTTTCAATTACACCTATACTTTTAGCTTTTCTTCTTGCACTGATTGTACGTTTGCTTCAAGGTTCAGCAACGGTGGCTATGATCACTGCCGCAGGAATTATGGCGCCTATTATAGAGAATATGGGGCTTGCTCCTGCACCTCTAGCACTCATGGTGCTTGCAATTGCAGCTGGAGCAAGTGGGTTTTCTCATGTGAATGATAGTGGATTTTGGTTAGTGAATCGATATTTAGGTATGTCCGAACTTGATACTATGAAAAGTTGGACAGCGATGACGGGAATACTATCTGTGAGTGCAATCGTGATAATTTTGATTCTCAGTTTATTGGTAGCCTGATGGAGATTATAGAAAACAAGACATACACGGGAAAGGATTATACCGAAAATAAGCTAGAATTAGCTGAATACGATGGATGTGTGTTTAAAGGTTGTATTTTATCAAACGTCAAGCTATCACGAATACGTTTCATTGAATGTGAATTCATAGATTGTGATTTTAGTAATGTAGCACTGCATGATACGTCCTTTCAAGACACGAGATTTCAATCGTGTAAAATGCTGGGTTTGCATTTCGAAGAGTGTAATTCTTTTAATTTCTCAGCTCATTTCGTTGGTTGTAAGCTTGATGATTCCTCATTCTATCAAGTAAAAATAAAGAAGTTGAGTTTCGAAGACAGTTCGCTCGATCGAGTTGATTTCACTGAAGCCGACGCTTCGAAGGTTTCATTTTTCAATTGTAGTTTTACCGATGCAGTCTTTGATAATTCGATCCTCGAAGAAGCAGATTTTAGTACTGCAGTAGGTTTCAGAATTAATCCCACAAGTAATAGAATCAAAGGAGCTATTTTCTCCAGAGAAGGAGCGGTTGGCTTGTTAGATAGTTTCGGAGTGAAATTTAAACCCGAATGATGCATTGGGTTTTCGTAGTAGAAATCGTGGAGCGTATTTGGGGTTAAAGGACAGCATTGATTCGAGGATGCTACTTATACCAATTCTGTTTTAGAATTTCGCATATTTTCAAGTTTATACAAAGCAATTACTTCGTTAGAAATACTCATGATAGCTAAGGCTATCCTTGCGTTTTCTACCTTGTACTTGATTTAATAATTCTTGAAAATAAAGTGAAACCTTACACCCGAAATATGCATTAAGATATCTATTACGAGCTGTAACTGCTTCGACAATGGGAACGTCCAGCTCTTTTGATGCTCACCGTGATGGGGACCACGCCTGCGCCTCAAAAGAACTGTTGAGCTCCCATTCTCTTTGCATTTTAAGCTCTCATGACGAAAACCTAATGCATAATTCGGGTTTAATAATTCTTGAAAATAAAGTGAAACCTTAAAACAGAATTGGTATAATCAAGACTTTTGAGCAGGAAAACGATGTAGGTCTGACCAATCAAATGTCCACTCTGGAGTGGTTAGTCTCTCAGTATCTAAATTATACCAAGGACTTCCATTACTGCAACTAGGATTTATTAATACTTGTGTCTCTTGCGCTGGCATATAGCTTTGTCCAATAATGATCTGTTTCTTTCCATCAGAATTAGATACGACATCCAAGACTATGATGGCATGGCCATAAGGGTTTCCTGCCACAATAAATACATCGCCAGCATTTATGTTATTCTTGTTGGGTACCTTCTCTAGCTCATTTTTCAAAGATCGGGTGTTGGCTCTATTAAATACTTGCTTCATGTATTTTCTAAATTTAGCATAGCTGTAATCTCCATTGGCATATGTTGAAAAATAGTGTGGTTTCCCGTCCGACAGATATTCGAAACTGATTGAATTGTATCGCTTTTGGCTATACAGATATTCACCTCGCAATCGCATAACTGCATCGGCACATTGTTGAAGGTCAACCGGATCTATATCCATGTCAATTACACTGCAGTATACTCCTCCTTTATTTTTGGTAGAACCATCGAAATACTTTACGAAAGCTCCATATTCTTTAAGTGGTAATTGACGCAAGTAGTTGGTATAACTAGATTTATCGGCAGGTGCTCGTGAATAGCCAACAGGAGCTGGAAAGCGAGATTCTAAGTGTGTACATTCAGGTGAGATTACAGCGCACTCCTCCATCGGGAATGTAGTTTCTTTTGGGGCTATGTATCCAAAAAGTAACATTAAGGCAACCGTTGTGAAGATAGTAAATCTCATAAGATTTTTTTTACTAAACGTATTTCCACTGTAATACATTTTATACAGATTACTATTTCATTCGATAATAAATGCTTTACTGGCATTAAATCAGAAATATGCATTAAACCCGAAATATGCATTAAGATATCTATTACGAGCTGAAACTGCTTCGACAATGGGAACGTCCAGCTCTTTTGATGCTCACCGTGATGGTGACCACGCCTGCGCCTCAAAAGAACTGTTGAGCTCCCATTCTCTTTGCATT
>CALBVQ010000160.1 GCA_937969485.1 uncultured Saprospiraceae bacterium
TGCTCCTTACTTAGGAGGTATTTATACTTTGATCATATCTACAATTGAAATTTTGTCGGTTTTAGCTCTTGTTGCAACCGTAGTTTTTCTTTCAAGGAGAAATCTTCTTCCTTTTATGGGGAAGCCAATTGGAAGATTCACAAAAAAAGAACTAGCTGGATGGCCTAAACTTGATGCGAATTTGATTCTATTTGGAGAATTGGCATTAATTGCGGGGATATTCTTGATGAATTCTACAGATATAGTTCTTCAAGATATAGATCCTGAACATTACCATAGGACTGGAAAGTTTGCGATTAGTGGTTTTCTAGGACCTGTGTTGTTTGATGGGTGGCCAAGAGAAGCGCTGGTTTTTCTAGAGAGAACTGGCTGGTGGTTACATCTTATTACTGTGTTCGCTTTTATTAATTACTTGCCAAAATCGAAGCATCTTCATATCATGCTTGCATTTCCTAACATATACTTCTCTAAGCTTAATTCAAGAGGAGAAATGGACAATATGCCTGAAATTATGAATGAGGTTAAGTCGATGATGGGATTAGAAGTGGAACAAGCAGAGGGTGGAGCAGAAGATATTCCAGAATTTGGTGCTAAGGATGTTTTTGACCTAAGTTGGAAAAACATAATGGACAGTTATTCATGCACGGAATGTGGCAGGTGTACTGATGTGTGTCCTGCGAATATCACTGGTAAGAAGTTGTCACCACGGAAGATATTGATGGACATAAGGGATCGAACGGAGGAAGTAGCTGAAAAGATAGATTCTGGTAAGGATATCTATTTTTCAAGTGACAGTAAAAATAAAGAGCAATTGACGAAGGACAACTTTGATGATGGGAAGTCCTTGTTTGATTACATTTCCAAAGAGGAAATTCATGCCTGTACGACTTGTAATGCTTGTGTAGAGGCTTGTCCAGTAATGATAAATCCACTAGAACCGATTCTGAAATTACGTAGATACGAAATATTGAGTGAAGGGCAGGGGCCTGCCGACTGGACACCAATGTTTAATGCTATTGAGAACAGCGGGGCTGTGTGGTCTATCCCTGATGATCGAGATAAGTGGGCAAAAGATTTTAACGAACAATAATAATAGAATGGGAGAGGGAAAAATTAGGTTGTTTTCTGAAGTGCAGGCTTCAGGTGAAGAAGTTGAATACCTGTTTTGGGTAGGATGTGCAGGTTCTTATGATGCACGCGCACAAAAGGTTACTAAGGCTTTCGCCAAAATAATGAACAATGCTGGCGTTTCATTTGCTATCTTAGGTAATGAAGAAGCGTGTACAGGAGATCCAGCTCGAAGAGCAGGAAATGAGTTCTTATTCCAAATGATGGCTTTACAAAATATAGAAACAATGAACTCGTACGGAGTAAAGCGAGTTGTGACTGCATGTCCACATTGTTTTAATACAATAAAGAACGAATACCCTGCGCTAGGAGGTGATTACGAGGTAATTCACCACACGCAATTAATCAACGAATTACTGCAGTCTAAAAGGATCACTGTGGAAGGTGGTTCTTTCAAGGGAAAGACTATTACTTACCACGATTCCTGCTATCTAGGTAGGGTGAATGGTGAATATGAAGCACCAAGGGAGATTCTTGAATTTCTAGATGGGACGTTGAAGGAAATGAAGAGATGCCGTACTACAGGACTTTGTTGTGGCGCAGGTGGTGCCCAAATGTTCAAAGAAGACGAGCCTGGTGAAAAGAGAATCAACTCGGAAAGGGTGGAGGAAGCTATTGATACCGGAGCTGAAATCATTGCGGCAAATTGCCCTTTTTGCCTCACTATGATGGGAGACGGGATAAAGGCAAATGAAAAGCAAGATCAAGTAATGGTTTACGATCTAGCAGAAATGATTGTGCAAGCTAATAAATGGTAAAATGACTGAACTAATAGCCCTCGATGATCAATCTAAAGTGTGGATATATCAAGCTGATCGTTTTTTTACAGATGATGAAATGGACGAAATAATTCCCGCTATCCGGCAATTTGTCACTGAATGGGTGAGCCATAGCAATCAACTGCGCGCTTATGGTAATCTTTTTCATCACAGATTTATATGCCTGTTTGTGGATGAAACTAATTCTCATGCTAGCGGATGTTCAATAGATTCCTCTGTCCGTTTTATTAAAGAAATAGGACGGAAATATGATGTGGATCTCATGGGTAGAACGGAGTTCGCATACTTGTATGAAGATGAAGTTCATAGCATTGCCATGCAGTCTCTTAGTGATGCAGTACAGAAAGACAAGATCCAGATGGATACCTTATTTTTCGATCATAATGTTAAAACCAAAGTAGAATTTTTAGCTGAGTGGCTGCAACCACTAAAAGATTCTTGGCATAAGAGATTCGTATAGTTTTTCTATGCTTAGATCGATATTTTATACAATGTAGGAATCTTATTCGAGATTCTATAGTTATGCTAATAAATGCAACATATTTATGCTAAAGAAAGTGAAGAAATGGTTCGGGATTGAAGGCCTTAAGATTGGTGTTCAACTAGAAGAATTTTACAATAGAGAAGATAGGAAGGTAACTGGAGTTATTGTACTGCAAGCCAAAGACGCCGAGGTTGTGGAGTCAATAAATATTAAGATCGTTGAGAAATATGCCCGAGGAAGAGGTAAAAATAAGCTAATTGATGAATATGTAATGACTAATGAATTAGTGACAAATGAATATCATGTAGCTCCTGAAACTAACTTGGAAATTCCATTTACAGTCTTTTATGATGAACAAGTCTCAGCCATGGATGAACTCGAGCGAAGCAATTTCTTCATGAAAGGTATTGTAAAAACAGCTAAATTTTTCAAGAAAGCATCTTCAACATACCGCATCGAAATAGAAGCTAAAGTTAAAGGCACAAAATTTAGCCCGTTTGTAACACAAGAAATAGATCTCAGATAAGCTAGTTGTTAAGCTTTTGAAGCCTTTCCAACTCCGCTTGTATTTCCTCGTCAGTTTTCCCTAAATTGTCCAAGCTAAATTGTGCATCATCCGCAAAATGATGCTCCGGGTATTTCTTGATAAACATTTCGTATGTTTCTCTAGCTGCATCGATATTATTAAGATTGTCTTCAAGAATAAACGCTTTCAAAAACAAAGCAGTAGGAGCTTTTTCATTGTCTGGATATTTGTTGATAATCCAGTCATACAAAGAGAGAGATTTCTTGAAAGTACCTATTGTTTTAGATATTTCAGCTGCGTTGAATAGATATCGGCTAGCTTCTTCTGTCTCAGGATATACCATTACATAAGCCTCTGCCGCATCTACGTACCTAAACGAAGCGCTTCGATTTAGACCTCCTACATCTGCATCTTCAAATATTTTTTCCGCTTTGATTTTGATGTATTCATCCGGAGTCGCAGGCATATTATCTGGCAGCACAATGCCTTTTTCAGCAGCAAAGTCTGGATATTTTTTCGATAGGAAATAACTTAATGCCAAACTAGCATCCTGCTTGCCCATTTTCTTCATGCTATTCGAAAGAGAATAGATCCTTTCTTTGTTTTTAGGATCAGCTGGATAATTCTTTATCATCTCATTAGAAATACCAGCTGCTACGACATCTTGTCCTTCTTTGCTAGCTACCATGTACGCATCTTCCAGCAGTTCTTTTACTCCATCTTCTCCAGCGTGCATCGTATTATATAAGCTTACCGCCGCAACATATCCTGCAGCTGTTTCTTTGGATGGATTCGCTTGGTACGCAGCTTTTTGGTCATTCACTTTCTTTAAATCCTCAGGTACATTCTCTTGACAAGAAAATAAAAATAGAATACCAAAGCAAGTGATGAAAAGAGTTATTCTCGAAAGCATTATTTGTTATTTGATTTACTTTGGGCGTAAGCCGTAAAAATTATTATTTCACAAATATAAAATTGTTCAGCGAAATGAACCATCTTCAGCAGATTATATAAATTCTCAACCTACTTCGCAATCTTGCGTTATACTATGCGATTACTTAAATTAATGTATGATGGAGAAAGAATACAATCGTTCTATTTTTTGGTTTCGAAGGGACCTTCGGCTATTTGATAATGCGGCCTTATACCATGCCCTCAAAAACAGTAGGGAAGTTATCGCGGTCTTTGTTTTTGATAGAAATATACTTGACGAACTTGAAGATAAGAGCGATCCTAGAGTGCTCTTTATTCATAAAACGATGTCTAATATCCAGGAGAAATTGCGGGAAATGGGAAGCGATCTAGCGGTTTATTATGGTCACCCCAAAGAGCTTTATCCCAAGATATTGCAGGAACATAAGCCAGATGCGGTTTTTGTAAATCGAGATTATGAACCATATGCCAAAGAACGAGATAGTCAGGTTGCAGAAATGTGTGAGACGAGAGGTATTGACTTTAAAACGTCGAAAG
>CALBVQ010000161.1 GCA_937969485.1 uncultured Saprospiraceae bacterium
TTAGTGTAGTTGCCAATGCATGAACTATCTATCACGGATTTTCTAATACCAATTCTGTTTTAAGGTTTCACTTTATTTTCAAGAATTATTAAATCAAGTACAAGGCAGAAAACGCAAGGATAGCCTTAGCTATCATGAGTAGTTCTAACGAAGTAATTGCTTTTATAAACTTGAAAATATGCGAAATTCTAAAACAGAAATGGTATAAGTCTGTATGTTGAAAAAATATACCTATATGCCAGTGTTTGTAGGGTTTTCAGAACTACGTAGTACGTGAAATGCATACATTCTCCGGTCCCCCCTTCCCCCAAAAAAAAGAGGCTTAATCTTATCAAGATAAAGCCTCTAATTCTTTTCGAAATCTCAGTATTCTTACATCATGCCTGGCATTCCACCGCCGCCTGGATGATGATGCCCTCCAGCTCCTTCTTCTACCGGAATATCATTGATCACACATTCAGTAGTTAGTACCATTCCAGCTATCGATGCTGCATTTTCCAATGCTATCCTCGTAACTTTCGTTGGATCTATTACTCCTGCTTTCTTCATATCTACGTACTCGTCTGTTCTTGCATTGTATCCAAAATCACCTTTTCCTGCTCTTACTTCTTTCAAAACTACTGACCCTTCAGCTCCTGCATTATTTGCTATCAAACGAATTGGCGCCTCTAGTGCTTTTCTCACAATTTGTATCCCAATATTCTCATCTTCATTCACACCTGTAGTGCCTTCCAATGCGTCAATTGCTCGTACTAAAGCTACTCCTCCTCCTGCAACGATCCCTTCTTCTACAGCTGCTCTAGTTGCATGCAATGCATCGTCAACTCGATCCTTTTTCTCTTTCATTTCTACCTCTGTCGCTGCTCCAACATATAGAACCGCTACTCCTCCTGCTAACTTTGCCAGTCTTTCTTGAAGCTTTTCTTTGTCGTAATCCGACGTAGTTGTCTCAATTTGTGACTTGATCTGATTGATTCTTGAATCTATCGCATTTTCTACTCCAGCTCCATTCACAATCGTCGTATTGTCTTTGTCAACAACGATCTTTTCACATGTACCTAAGTGATCAAGATCAACATTTTCAAGCTTGTAGCCTTGCTCTTCACTAATTACTGTTCCACCAGTCAAGATTGCGATGTCTTCTAACATTGCTTTCCGTCTGTCTCCAAATCCCGGTGCCTTTACTGCTACTACCTTCAATTGAGCTCTAAGCCTATTCACAACTAATACTCCCAATGCTTGAGACTCTATGTCTTCTGCTATTATCAATAATGGTCTTCCTGCTCCTACAGCCTTTTCAAGAACTGGCACAATTTCCTGCATGTTGCTGATCTTCTTGTCATGTATTAGAATCAACGGATTCTCATACTCAGTCGTCATGTCCTCTGTGTTGGTTACAAAGTATGGTGATAGATATCCTCTATCAAATTGCATACCAAGTACTTCATCCACATAAGTGTCTGTTCCTTTTGCTTCTTCTACTGTTATAACTCCATCTTTGGTTACTCTCTTCATCGCATCAGCAATTAGTGACCCTATCTCGTTGTCATTGTTCGCTGAGATTGCTCCTACCTGCTGAATTTTTTCAAAGTCATCTCCTATAATTTCACTTGTATCTTTTAGATGCTTGATAACAACTTTCGTGGCCTTTTCGATTCCTCTTTTAAGATCCATAGGGTTCGCTCCACTTGTTACATTCTTCATTCCTGCAGTTACCATTGCTTGCGCTAGAACTGTAGCAGTCGTGGTTCCGTCTCCAGCGATATCTGCGGTTTTTGAGGCTACTTCTTTAACCATCTGAGCTCCCATGTTTTCTACAGGATCTTCTAGTTCGATTTCCTTCGCAACTGAAACTCCATCTTTAGTTACAACTGGTGCTCCAAAACTTTTTTGAATTACAACATTTCGTCCTTTTGGTCCCAATGTCACTTTCACAGCATTTGCAAGCTGATCTATTCCCGACTTAAGTTTTTCTCTCGCGTCTGAGTTAAAGCTAATTTGTTTAGCCATAGTATTTGATTTTAATGTTATGTAATGTATAGTTGCTTTGCCCTTTGCAAAGCACAAGATTTACTAATAATTATAGTATGATGAGAATATCATCTTCTCTCATTATTAAATAGTCTGCACCTTCGTAGTTCAGTTCCTGTCCAGCATACTTTCCGTATAAAACAGTGTCTCCTTTAGCAACGGTAGGAGCTATCCCATCTTTTCCTGGTCCCACAGCTACTACTTCACCTTTTTGGGGCTTTTCTTTTGCAGTGTCTGGAATTATGATACCACCTGCTGTCTTATCCTCAGCAGAAGCTGGTTTCACGACTACACGATCATTAATAGGTTTCATTCTTTACGTTTTAAATTATTAATTAGATGTCATTGCTCTACTGCGCATAAACTGTGCCATTGCAATTGATGCTGACAATTTTTCATGATCGCATCCATGCTCATGAAATTCTTGTCAATAAGTAACGTCTCTATGTCAAAGTGTCAAATTTTGAGAGCGTTTGAATAGATTGTTAGCACACGAGCATTAACATTCAAGGCTCAATGCTCAAAGCATCAGCTTGCGGTCAACAGTGATTTGATAAAAGAAGAATTTGGGTCAAGCCCAAAGAAAGTGTTAGCTGGCGTTAACTATGATTACAGCTAGAATACAAAGTGCGAAAAGCACTGCAGCAAATCCCCACGTAAGTTTTTCCACAAAATCTGTTGACTTCGCTGCTCCAAAGATTTGATTAGCACTTTGGCCACCAAAAGTAGAATCTACTCCACCTCCTTTAGGATTCTGAATTAAGATTATTAGTGACAAAAGCACGCAAATTAAAGCAATAAGGACTAGATAAAAATTAAGCATAATTATTTCAATTTCTGAATTCGATTTGCAAAGTAATCACTTTTTTCTGGATTATTTATCATTAATTGTTCATATATCTCAACTGCTTGCTTTTTATGACCTTGTTTTTCCATTAACTGAGCAAGCGTCTCCGTGTAAATATTGCTGTTTCGTTGTAAACTTCTATCAATCTTGTCTTGCAGTTTACCCTTTTTTTTATTCTTTCTAGTTTTTTTTATCGTCTTTTTACTCGCCAATGATGCTTTCTTCTTGGACTTCTTCTTAGAACTAGTTTTTCCTTCTATCAGTTCTTTTGTAGATCTAAGAGAATCTAGCCAACTACTGTAATCTAGTTCTTTGGCAACAATCTCATCCTTTGTTTTTTTCTTAGATACCTTTTTTATAGGAGTTTTTTTCTTTGTTGTCTGTTGCTTTTTTTTGACTTTTATTTCTGTTTTGATGTTGGACTTTTCTATTTGTTTCTTTTTCTTTGCAGCTTTTTTCCTTTTGGCTTTAATCTTCTCCTTTTTCTTGTCTTTTACTTTGGATTTGTTGGATAATTTGAAGGTTTCAACTTCAATGAATTTAATATTTTCTCTTTCAGATTTGATAAGTCCTAATTCGCGTTCTTCCCTGTTTGATGCTTTTTTGTCAAATTGGACGTTTTTTAGTTCTTTTGCTTCCTTATTTCTCTTTTTCGATTCAAGCATAGTTTGAATGTCCACTAATTCTATTTCCTTTCTTTGTTTTGGGCTGGCATCGATTTCTGCTACTTCCGGTGCTATCTCAATCACTTCCATTTCCGTTGGTGCTATAGAAGTTTCTTCGGGTGTTTCTTGGATTGATGTTTCTTGAGATTCTTTGGGAATAAGATTTTCAGACTCTATTTTTTCGAAAATCGAATCATACACAGTGTTTATAGATGCATATTCCTCTGAGGATTTTCCATGCAAGATCTGTTCTAGTAGCACTGGATGGTTGTGCTGCGCACGAAGTTTTTGCAGAGGGATTTTACTTTGGGTTAAACCCAAAAGGGTCCTCTTCTTGTTGTACAA
>CALBVQ010000162.1 GCA_937969485.1 uncultured Saprospiraceae bacterium
GAAGTAATTGATTTTATAAACTTGAAAATATGCGAAATTCTAAAACAGAATTGGTATAAGTGCTTAGTGCTCGATGGGCCTTGTGATTTATCCCGAAATATGCATTAAAATATCTATTTCGAACTCCAATTGGTTAGACAATAGGAACTTCCAGCTCTTTTGATGCTCACCGTGATCATAACCACGTCTGCGATTCAAGAAAAAACTGCTGAGCACACAGTCTCTTTGCGTTTCAAACGCTATTAATTAGAACTTTGTAATGAGGCTTGAACTTACCAATGAAATATAAGTTTTCATTTATGAGGCATAGCGTCGCTGCAGTGGCGGAGTGAAATTAGCGAAGCGCTCTACTTCGCAAGAATTTCAAGACAGAATAGATTTTCTAATTTATAATTTGGGTTTATTATTCGAAGAATCAAGGGTTCACTCGGAGTCAGGAGGGTGTATTTTTTGGCGGAAGCCCTAAAAAAGAAAGCCCGACACACTTGCGTCAGGCTTTTTTCTCTTAATTCAATTAGGTTGGTAAATTCTATAACTTACTATAAGCAAGAATCATGTTCATTGAGGTATTGGAAGGTGCAAAAGTGACTTTTGGCAAGTCTTTTTTTACATCGATCAACTCTTGGTATGCATTTTTCAATTCAGGGTTTGTATCGATTGAGAAAAGCAATTCGCAGTAATCTACTACTTCCATGTCTCTGTAAATAAATTGAATCAAATCATTTTCAGTGTAGCTATGCTCCATATATTAATTTAATGCACATATCGTGCTGTTATTATATAAAGAATAAACTGAAATAATCTTTGTTATATTGTAACAAGGATAAAAAATTATCAATTTTTATAGAAGGTTTAATTTACCTTATGCCACACTTGCGTTCTTCCTAATAAGGAGAACCCAACATATCCTCTTACTTCAAGTTTATCTCCTGCAGGTGTAACATTACATTTATATTGTTTCCCTCCTGCTGGATCAGTAATAATTCCGTAACTGTAGTAATCTTTATACGGCTTTAGCCCTGTAAGGATATCTAACCCGATAAGTGATTTTCCACTCATGTCTCCTGGACACCCGTCACAAGTACTTGTTGTTGCTTTCGGAAGTAGTTTTATTACCTTGCCGTATAGCATACCATCAGCCTTTTTGTAAATCTCTACATGAGACTTCGGCTCACCACTTTCATCATCTATCGTTTGCCATACACCGATTATGTTATCTTGAGCAACAGCAAAAACTGCAAATAAAAGCAACAAAGGTAAAATCATTAATTTTTTCATATCAACATCTGATTAATATTGCGGTATAACACCGCACTAGGTTATAAATACATTATTACAAATAGGATTGCGAATATAGCAATTTGTCTAAAGAGCTATTCAATTTATTAATCGAATTGAATCAAATAAAGTTTCGGGTATTGCAATATCTTCTGTATTTACAGATATACTTTAACTTTAGTACATTGATTTATAATAAGTTAAACTATAAATAAGGGTTGGAATTGTAAATTTGTGTCATGTAAATACCAAAAACCGTTGTATGAGGTGCCTTTTAATCATATTAGCTGGTGTTTTCAGTTTGATCACCAGTCAATCCTGCATGGATCATGAATCAAATCTTAATGATAGATACTTGAATCTGCATCAGCCGCGGTATTACGGTGACTCCATACGGATGAAAAAAATTCTTGCCATCCACAAAAAGTTATTGCGCAAGCAGCCCGACAATCTGATATACCTCGCTAATGTTTTTCAAATGAATTGTTCGTTGGGAAATTTTGAAGAAAATGCTGAATTGATAGAGCGCACTGATTTTTTAGAAAGTAACTCTGTGGAACCACAGGTTTACAAGAATTTCTATTTGGCCTTAAATAGTTATAGTGAGGATCGCACTTCAGACTATAAAAAATACCTAAAAGTGTTAAATTCTGTTGATTTATCACATAATCCACTCTTGGGTTATATTGCAGCGAAATGTACTGGAGAAGAAGATCTTGCATATGATTATTTTCCTGAGATGATCGAGTACGTAAGGCATATGCCTGAAAAAATGACCATAATCAGAATGATAGAGAGCGAAAAATGTGAACGTTTTCTTGAATTATATAGAGGGATTTGCCCCGCATGCGAGATCTGTAAAAGGAAATATCCAATTTGACAACTTGCTTGAGCTTTAATTTAGAGATATCTTTACAGTGCAAATTATAATTTACCATGCGTAACATCATCTTATTTGACGATGACGGCAGAGACAATCTGCTGCCACTAGTATTTACCAAGCCCACATGTGAACTACGATGTGGAATACTCACTATTCGTGAAAAATGGGAGATATACCTGAATGCCAAGGTATCTTTTATTACTCAGGAATACTTGACTGAGAAATATCCTATCTCTATTTCAGATGATAATTTAATAATCAATGGCTCCTTGTTGCCCAATCCTGGAATTGCCAAGTTGATCACGAACCTTAAGAAGAATGAAGCTATACTCTGCGAAGGAGAGTTATTAGCAGCAAGATTGGACAACAAGCAATTTGATCTACTAAATAATGATCAACCGATTGAAGAAATCAACGGCTTGGAAATAGGAAGAAACGACGGCTATTTGAAAATCAATGAGCTGTGGGACATATTTACTTTAAATGGTGGCGAGATTGAAGCTGACTTTGAATTGCTAACTAAGAACAGAAAATCGGCAGAAGTTTCATCGACAAATCAGATACTAGGCAGTCATGGTATTTTTCTTGAAGCAGGTGCAAAAGTTGAATGCGCCATATTAAATGCAAGTAACGGTCCTATCTATGTAGGAAAGAATGCAGAAGTGATGGAAGGAAGTATAATCAGAGGTCCTTTTTCAATGGGAGAGCATGCCGTCGTCAAGATGGGTGCGAAGATATATAGCAACACAACATTGGGACCATACTGTAAAGCAGGAGGCGAGCTGAATAATGTGGTGATGATGGGATTTTCATCCAAAGGACATGACGGGTTTTTAGGTAATGCTGTAATTGGCGAATGGTGTAATTTCGGTGCCGACTCGAATAATTCGAATTTGAAAAACAACTATGCAGAAGTTAAACTTTGGAACTACCCACAGAAATCTTTCAAGAAGACTGGTCTTCAGTTTTGTGGTTTAGTAATGGGCGATCATTCGAAATGTGGCATAAATACTATGTTCAATACCGGCACAGTAATAGGTGTTAATTGCAATATTTATGGTGCTGGATTCCCTCGAAATTTTGTTCCATCTTTTTCATGGGGTGGCAGCGGTGGATATAAATTATACAGCTTCAATAAAGCTATGGATACGGCAAAAATTGTAATGGCCAGAAGAGGTATAGAACTCGAGGAAGTAGAAACAAGAATCCTCAAGAAAGTCTACGAAATTACTGAGGAAAAAAGAGCCAACTTGAACTAAGAAATGGTTCATTAATATTGTGAAGGTTACTTTGTCAGTTTATTTTCAAACATATTCTCAACGCATCAAAGTTGGCTACCAGTGCACAATGTGAAGATTCCCTTACTCTTCATTTCTATTTAGCGTCGAAAACGGATCTTATACGCTAGCATGCAGCAAAGAGTGTATTGCCATTCTGCTATAAGATTTCAGTTACTTTTTTTTGACGTTCTCTAACTCACAACATTGTCAAGTTCTGCTTCTTCGGAGTTCCTGTGATCCTTAGCCATAGTTCTAGATCACCAACCATCCACCTTTTCAAGTTGACCAAATCTATTCTATAATCCTAAAACAGAATTGGAATTTCCTAGCTTGTGATATTGTCAAGTTATTACTTCAACCCGAAATATGCACTAAGATATGTATTACGAGCTTAAACTGCTTCGATAATGGGAACGTCCAGCTCTTTTGATGCTCACCGTGATGGTGACCACGGCTGCGCTTCAAAAGACGAAAACCTAATGCATAATTCGGGTTTGAAGGCCAAAAACACGATAGAAGAAAGCTAACATCTGTCGATTAGTGGGTCAAATTGTCAGATTTTGCACTGATTTGCTGTCAAGATTACGTATATTTCGCCATGGTAGTATTTTTGTATAATAGTAAGTAGAATTTAACCTGAATTATCTGTCGGGTTTAACAATAACAGTAAAGTTTTACTTTTGGGCGAAAGCCCAGAAAGCAATCATACTAACACATAAAAAGATATAAAGTAGATAAAAAATGACATACGATAATTTTACAATAAAATCTCAAGAGGCGATATTAAAAGCTCAGCAAATTGCTGGGGCATTGGATCAACAAGTAGTTGATACGGTGCATTTGGTAAGGGCAATTTCAGAAATTGACGATAAGCTATTCGAATTTCTATTCAAGAAAATTGAAGTAGACCCAAAGACACTTATTTCGAGGATTAATACCGAGATAATAAAATTGCCTAAGGTTGAAGGAGAGGCAAAACAATTTCTCAGTAACGATGCAAATGCAGCATTAGCTAAGGCGAAAAAATCCATGGCTACTTTCAATGATGAGTTCATTTCACTTGAATTGATTCTCATGGGAATAATGCGCGGAAGTGATACTGCATCAAGAGTAATTAAAGAGCTAGGAGGAAAAGAGCGTGCATTAAAAGAGGCGATCAAAGAATTGCGAAAAGGACGAAAAGTGGATAATCAGAGTGCAGATAATGAGTACAACGCACTTTCGAAATATGCTGTAAATCTGAACGAAAGAGCAGAAAGTGGCAAGCTAGATCCAATCATAGGAAGGGATGAGGAGATTCGTAGAATCTTACATATATTATCAAGAAGAAAGAAAAACAATCCTATATGTATTGGTGAGGCTGGAGTCGGAAAAACGGCAATTGTGGAAGGGATTGCGTGGAGAATCGTGAAAGGCGATGTACCTGAAAATCTAAAGACTAAGCAGATTTTTACTTTGGATATGGCATCGTTAGTGGCTGGCGCGAAATATAAGGGAGAGTTTGAGGAGCGATTAAAAGCGGTGATAAAAGAAGTACATAATGCGGACGGAGAGGTAATCTTGTTCATTGATGAGATTCATACCTTGATAGGAACAGGAGGTGGTAATGGAGCAATGGATGCGGCGAATATTCTTAAGCCAGCACTAGCTAGAGGAGAGTTGCGAACTATAGGTGCGACGACACTTGATGAGTACCAGAAGTACTTTGAGAAAGATAAGGCATTGGTGAGAAGATTCCAGACAGTTTATATCGACGAGCCGAGTGTAGAAGAAACGATTTCGATCTTACGTGGAATACAAGACAAGTACGAGGTTTATCACAAGATGGAGATTCTTGATGAGGCCTTAATCGCTGCGGCAGAACTTTCGCATAGATATGTCACAGAGCGAATGTTGCCAGACAAAGCCATTGATCTTATTGATGAGGCAGCGGCAAAATTGAGATTGGAACTGGATTCGGTACCTGAGGAAATCGATGAAATGCAACGAAAAGTTCGTCAGCTAGAGATAGAAAAAGAAGCGATTAAGCGAGAGGGAACCAAGAAAAAACTCGATGCGATTTCAGAGCAAATCGCTAACTCAAAGGAGAAACTGGATTCTATTGTTGCTGCTTGGAAGAGTGAGAAAGAAATTGTTGATCAGATGCAGAAAATCAAGGAAAGCATTGAAAATCTAGAGCACGAGGCAGATAAAGCAGAGCGAGAAAGTGATTACGAGAAGGTCGCAAAAATACGTTACGGTGACTTGAAAGAAGCAGAAGCGGCTTACGCCAAAATGGAAAAAGAACTTGAAGAATTACCGGAAGAGACAAGATTTACGAATGAGGAAGTAACGGCAAACGATATTGCAGAAGTAATTTCCAAGTGGACTGGAATTCCATTGCAAAAAATGATGAAGAGTGAGCGAGAGCGATTGCTGAAACTAGAGGAAGAAATTGGTAAAAGATTGATTGGTCAGCATGAAGCTGTAATCGCAGTATCAGATGCTGTACGTCGCTCAAGAGCAGGATTACAAGATTCAAAAAAACCAATCGGGTCCTTTATTTTCCTTGGGCCAACGGGTGTTGGAAAGACAGAATTAGCTAAAGCATTAGCCGAGGTTTTATTTGATGATGAGAAAGCAATTACTCGTATTGATATGAGTGAATATCAAGAGAAACATAGTGTTTCCAGATTGGTAGGAGCGCCTCCAGGATATGTGGGATATGACGAAGGAGGGCAATTAACGGAAGCGGTCAGACGACGACCATATTCAATTGTTTTACTTGATGAGATTGAAAAAGCTCACCCTGATACATTTAATATTCTATTGCAAGTACTTGATGATGGAAGATTGACAGATAACAAAGGGAGAGAAGCGAATTTCAAGAATACCATTATCATCATGACTTCTAATATGGGAGCAGAGACGATTCTTGAAAATTTCGAAGATCTAGAAGCAATGGGCGAGAAGCACAGAGCGGATATTATTGAGACGACTAAAGTAGAGGTATTTGATTTCTTGAAAGAAAGTTTACGTCCAGAGTTTTTGAATAGGATTGATGATAAAATCATGTTCCATCCATTAACTAAGGAAGAGATCAAAAAGATCGCAGGATTATTACTTAAGAAAGTACATAAGAATTTAGCGAAGCAGGAGCTTAAGATGGAAATTAGTGATTCTGCACTGAATCTAATAGCTGATCTAGGGTATGATCCACAATTTGGTGCACGGCCGTTAAAGAGAGTTATTGAAAAGGAGTTGGTTAACGAATTGGCGAAGCAAGTATTACTTGGTGACTTTGTAGCTGGAGAAACTATATTTATAGGAACAGATGCAAAGGGCTTTACTTTCACTGAAACGAAAGGAGAGGATGCGGTGCCGAAGGCTAAGCGAGAAAGAAAGCAGGCTGAAAAGCGGAAGAAGATGGTTGATGATGTACTGAAAGCGAGTAAGGATTTAGATGATGCAGTAAAGGATGTGAAAAAGGATCAAGAAAATGCGGATGGTGAAAGCGACCCTTCGACTGATAACGAGTAATTAAAAGTTGAGTAATTACTGAATGTTGGCCGTTTTGTGATGGTTGTTGTGCTGGTTTGCTCAGGGTTCTCTAGCTTACCAAATAAGTTCGGATGTTTCAACTTCACAATGAATAATATTATATAAGTTAAATAGCCCACCAGATTTTGATGGGCTATTTTTTTATCCTCAAATACCATATTGTATTTTTTGAGTAAAAATTAGCGAAGCGTATATTTCGCAGGTAGTTCAAGATGTAATACCAATTCTGTTTAAATTTCGCATATTTTCAAGTTTATAAAAGCAATTACTTCGTTAGAAATACTCATGATAGCTAAGGCTATCCTTGCGTTTTACTTGATTTTATAATTCTTGAAAATAAAGTGAAACCTTTGAAACCTTAAAACAGAATTGGTATAATAAATTTTCTAATTGACAATCAGAGTCCAAGCTCTCATGACGAAAACCCAATGAAATATTCGGCTTAAAAGGGTTGTATTCTACAATTTGAACATGTAAAAGTTATAGCTGCAACAGTGATCCAATTACCAGGAGTTGTTACATCTTCAGCTTGAAAAATAATAGGGACTGTGGCATTACCACAATAAACACCTAATGGTAATCCACTTGGCCAAAGTCCACCATATTGGTATGAATACGAACCTGAAATTGTACCTAAATCCCACGTGGCTGTACCTGCCAAAATCCGGAAATTTCCTGACATCCCGGGGACAGTATTGAACCCAAAGAAACCCGCAAAAAGACAAGGTTGATTTAACGAAGTTGGAAAATTACAAGACCCATTTGCTCGAAGCAACTCGTTTATAAATGCACCCTGATAAAATGGAACATTAGCTAAAGCTGGTGAACCTGCGAGATCAACAAATCTTACGCCTGCTCTACAATCTATATTGGTAGGGTCAGAAGCATTTGCTTCATGAGAAAACTCGGAGTCTTCAAGTCGCTGAATCTCTTTTGCCAGATATTCTTCATCAACATAGCTTTCAATTACTGCATTAGCGGTTATATCTTCTTGAAAATTTGGGGAAATCTCTTCTTTTTTACAAGAGTGAAAAAAAACAGAGATGAGAAATAAAATGACAACTGCTGAAATTGAGGAATTAAGTTTTAAAGCTTTCATACTAAAAATTTTACTTGTGAATAATAAATGAATTTCTAACTGCAACATGCTTTGACAAAATATATACTATGCATATTGCCGAGATCAAAAATAAACCGCAAGCACAAATAGTTTTTTACAAAATTTACAGCAATCACTTTGGCTCAAGATTAAAATTTTATGCTGATTGATGGGCTGTAAATTATTTAACTATCTGTAAACCAACAAATTAAAAAATCACAAAATTGAGCGAAAAACTTAACTCCAAAACATTAAAACACTAATTTAATAGTAGGAAATTATCAAGTGCTAAATTTGATAGAACTTAAACATTGTATGAATACAATCTAATCAATAGCCTCCCAGATAATTAAAAGAAAAATTAATTAATATATAAAGTTTGATGCATCTCCAACCAATAAAACATGGAGTAAAACACACCAAATACTAGAAGATTCACGCATACATATGTGAACCAAAAATGTAACATGTTTATAATCGAATTTAATGAGGCGTTCTTTCCAAAGAAACGAATCTTTCGATTAAGAACAAGAGCAATTGGAATATTAATACATAGGATAACTAAAATAAAAAACCACAAAAATAGACCTAATCCTATTGCAGATTGCAAATAAATTATTTTCATATTTTCCCTACTTCATTAATCTCGCAACTGGATAAAGGTT
>CALBVQ010000163.1 GCA_937969485.1 uncultured Saprospiraceae bacterium
CAGACCCGTAAATCCGCCTCTACCAAAATTCCGTAGATCACCAGCGCTTGTCCCAAAACTAGGACGCTGGAACATATCGTTTACTCCAATAGCATGGAATTCTACAGCACTAAATCCAGGGCCACTATGACAACCTGTACAAGCTGCTTTTCCAAAAAACAACATGGCTCCTGCTTTTTCCTTCTCAGTCATTGCAAATGGATCTCCCTTCAGCCAATCCTGAAAAGGTGCCTTGTTAGGAAACAACGTACGCAAATATGCTGAAAGAGCAAAGGAAGCTCTGAGACTATTGTAACGATCGTCCTCGGGAACGTCAGCAAACGCAAGATCAAATAAAGGCTTATATCCATTTTCAGTAATGATATCAACGTCATAATGCATTTTATGCACCTCTATTCCTTCTATATTTTGGGCTTCCATTCCGTGAAGACCTAAATTATTCGGCTCAAGGTCTCCTACCCAAAGATGTTCTGTTCCTTCATTCACATTAGTTGAACCAAAGGATCCATTCCACATTGTATTTTCAACAAATGCAACACTCAGCAAACTCAACGGTCTAGCACCTTGTACATCCATATCACTTTCTTGATAAGTAATGTTACGCACGCGTTCTTCACCATTGATTCCAAAACCAACCCCTCCATCAGCAATTCCTTGTGCACTACCAGGTCGAAACCCTGCTGAAGGCAAATGACATGTAGCGCAGCTATAAGTCCCTATGCTAGCCACATCTGCCGCTTCAGTGCCAAATGCTGTTTCATAAAACAACAACTTACCTAAAGCAACTTTTTCCGCCGTCAATGGATTTTTAGGATCTTGTGGAATAGAATTGAAATCATCACTTTCTGGAAGAATCCAGTAATCTAATGAATTTGTGGCAGCAGAATTACTTACCATTTCTTTCAACGTAGAATCAATCTCGCTGACTGGTACCATATGTGTTTTGGTACAAGAAGTTATTACAATAAATGCCATTACTGGCACTATAAAAGATAATCTTAACATAGTCGCATCGGGTTTTGGAGCTACAAATATATTAAAAAAAATCATAATATGTTCACACTCCTATGGCTCACACAACTTCACAACTCGAAGTTATGTACCACTTATAATTTGCAACGCAAAAGTACATATTTATTTTTTTTAATATCTACCAATTTTGCATTTAAAGATTTAATTTTCAAAATCACATTCCATTCGGGTTAAGAACCGATTGAGTCCAAAGCACAATACAGATTCATTAACATAGATTTCATGGGTCTTTCTAACGCCGAAATCACTCTATTCAATATGATCTACGCGATGTTTTACAGCCTTAAAAATCCACAAAATCATCTGTGACTCTAACAACTTTCCTCTCCGCTTGTTTATCTCATTTTGGTGTTTTATACTCTAACACGACACAAAAAGTACGAAAGGCACCTACGTACTAGGCTACCTGAATCATAAGAACTTGTACCTAAAAACCCTTGGTAGAAATATAATCTCACAAGATTTATCTTGCTATTCCACGCCTATGGACGAAAAATTTGCCCTTTACTTTGGACGAAAGTCCACCTTAAACATCCTTACATACTGGACAAATAATCAAGCGCGGGAGCAATATTAAAGGAAATCCACTTTTCATCTCCCTTGATACTTAGCAATACACTTTCCTCATCGCCTTGATACATTGTCTCCCCCATATTTATCCATATCTGGTGCTCCACAAGATGAAAAATATCCACAGTATTAGTAACCATATAAGAAGTTTTATCTCCTTCAACATGCTTACTCTGCAAAATTGCCGAAAACAATGTTTTGATCCTGCCATGGTACATTTCACTTTCTGCCTGTTCTCCAAGGGCCTCATGTGCGTACCGAAGCTTCTTCAAGACGGCAATATTTAAAGGCTCGTCCTCTAAAACCTGCACACACAAAAGCTTTAAATGCTCTAAATCAATGACTTCATTCTCTGGAACGACGAAGATATTATCAATAGAATCCATCAACCAATGCCTTAGGATGGGAGAATAATTGTCTTGAAATATCGCACCATAATATAAGTGAAACTGCTCTTCACTCGTCATAAATTCCGCTGAATCTAGATATTGTTCCATTAAAACTGGATAATAGAGAGAGGAGCTATCGTCTTGAATATTTTGCTCTATAATAGAGTATATAAGGGTCTCATTTGATTGGGCTTCCGCCCAAAAAGATAGCATACTGAATAACAGCAGCATAGTAGTTAATCGCATAAGGAGTAGTTTTCTAGTACAAATATATTACAAATATTCATAATATGTACTACCCTATCCTACTTCCTTGTATCAATTATTTCCTGAACTACATCCGGATTCAGCAAGGTCGAGATATCTCCAAGTGATTTTTCATCCTTACAAGCTATTTTCCTGAGAATCCTACGCATAATCTTACCACTTCTAGTCTTGGGTAATCCACTAACGAATTGAATCACATCGGGTTTAGCAATGGGGCCAATCTCCTTCCGAACAGTGGCACATATTTCATCTTGCATTGTCTTAGCATCTAGTACATCCTGACATATTACATAAGCATAAATTCCCTGCCCTTTAATATCATGCGGATATCCTACCACAGCTGATTCGATTACCCCCGGATGTTCATTTATCGCATTTTCAACTTCTGCAGTTCCCATTCGGTGCCCTGAAACATTTATCACATCATCAACTCTACCTATCACTCGAATTCGACCATCTTCATCTCGTCTCGCTCCATCTCCCGTAAAGTACATTCCTTTAAAAGAGGAGAAATATACATTTTTACATCGCTCGTGATCACCATACGTGGTTCTTATCATAGAAGGCCAAGGAAACTTAATGCACAGTAAACCTTCCGCATTATTTTCCTCTATGAGTTCACCTTCATTATTTACTAAAACAGGTTGCACACCTGGCATAGGATATGAAGCATAAGTAGGTTTAGTATCTGTAATTCCAGGAAGTGGCGTCAACAAAATACCCCCTGTTTCAGTTTGCCACCACGTATCAACAATCGGAGCTTTTCCTCTTCCTACCTTCTCATCGTACCAATGCCAAGCCTCCTCATTTATTGGCTCCCCTACTGAACCTAGCACCTTCAAAGAAGGCATTTCCCTGTCGTCGATCCACTCATTTCCGCAAGCCATCAAAGCTCTTATTGCTGTTGGTGCCGTGTAAAATTGATTCACTTTATGCTTCTGACAGATTTCCCAAAACCGACTAGGTGTGGGATAATTCGGAACTCCTTCATACATCATCGTAGTCGCGCCAGCCAACAAAGGCCCGTAAACGATATATGAATGCCCGGTTATCCAACCGATATCTGCTGTGCACCAGTATACATCTCCATCCTGATATTGGAATACATTCCTAAAACTAAAACAGGTGTAAACCATGTATCCGCCGCAGGTATGAACAACGCCTTTGGGTTTTCCAGTGGAACCGCTTGTATATAAAATGAACAACATATCCTCACTATCCATCTCTTCAGCAGGGCAAGTTTGTTCCTGACAATCAACCTGTTCATGCCACCAAGAATCAACATCATCGGACCAGTTTACTTCCTGTGTTGTATTCTTATGCACCAGGACGTGTTCTACCGAATTACAAGAAATATTCATGGCCTCATCAACCACATCTTTAACTGGAATCATCTTCGTTCCTCTCCTACTATAGTCACTGCATATGATCGCCTTCGCCTGTGCATCATCCACACGATCAGCAAGTGCCTGCGCTGAAAACCCTGCAAATACAACCGAGTGAACCGCACCAATTCGCGCACATGCCAACAATCCTATTGCTAACTCAGGAACCATAGGCATGTAAAATATCACTCGATCACCTTTCCCTATTCCCATTTCTTTCAACGCATTGGCGGTTTGACAAACCTTTGCCAAAAGCTCTGTATACGTGTAAGTTATCGAATCTTCATCCGGCTCATTTGCCTCCCATAATATAGCTACTTGATCTCCTCTATCTTCTATGTGACGATCCAGACAATTTTCTGTAATATTTAGTTTACCATCAATAAACCACTGCACGGAAGGCGTGTCGAATTCCCATTCTAGTGTTTTAGAATATGGCTTCCGCCAAAAGAAAGTTTCTGCTTGTTCATCCCAGAATTTTTCCGGATGTTCTACACTTTGTTTGTAAACTTCTTTGTATTGATTAAGTGATCGTATTTGAAGAGTCATAGAGGGTAATGAGATTTTAAATATTTAGTTACACCCGAAATATGCATTAAGA
>CALBVQ010000164.1 GCA_937969485.1 uncultured Saprospiraceae bacterium
TTCGATAATGGGAACGTCCAGCTCTTTTGATGCTCACCGTGATGGTGACCACGCCTGCGCTTCAAAAGAACTGTTGAGCTCCCATTCTCTTTGCATTTTAAGCTCTCATGACGAAAACCTAATACATAATTCGGGTTTAAGGTTTCACTTTATTTTCAAGAATTATAAAATCAAGTACAAGGCAGAAAACGCAAGGATAGCCTTAGCTATCATGAGCATTTCTAACGAAGTAATTGCTTTTATAAACTTGAAAATATGCGAAATTCTAAAACAGAATTGGTGTAAAATAGCTAATACACTGCTACTTTCTTGGAACTTAACGCTTCGCCTTGTTTGATTTGCACTACATACGTACCGTTTGCATATCCGCTAGTAGAAATGATCGTCTTTGTGTTATGCAAAGATGCTAGCTTTAGCAGCTTGCCTTCAATGTTATAGATAATGACCATTGCTCCACTGTAATCTTCAACCTCAACCATCATCTCATTAGAAGAACTAAAATACTGTACTGACCAAGATTCGTCCATCAAAACAGTGGTGTTGTTAATTTCAGAAACCTTATTCGATAATTGTAAAATCGATTGGCCTAGTCCTATGACTTCTCCATCTCTGTATTCCGTAAAGCAAATACTATAAACATATCTTCCTTGTGTAGTTGGTGTAAACGACAAGGTTCCATTTACGTTATCTACTGTAATTCCATCTAGGGTAGGGAAGATGTTGTCTTCATCAAATCCGTCGGCGAGAGTAATCGTATTATAAGGTGGATAGCAAGGATGTGCTGGAGTTACACTTTCACATGTTGTAGGATCACCAGGATTATCAGCTGAACCCATGGGACCTCCACCTTCATAAGGCAAACAAATTTCATACTCGTACGTATCTCCTTCGCTATCTACCAAGGGTAATTCCAATTCCAATGGAACATCTGGGCACGAGGTAAATGCCAATGGAAAATTAATTCCAAGCTGTTTGTTGCAGATTTGTTGTGCTTCTGCAGAGATGGTAGTAAGTGCGGTAATTCCGGTGGCTCCAGCTTCCAAAATATTCAAAATATCATCTGCCCAGCAACATCGCATGTACGCAATTGTATACTCTTCAGTTGAAATAGGAACTTCTACAGTGAACGTATAAATCCCTTTTTCAACACAGAGAAGGTCAGCGTCAGGGTCACAATCCTCATATCCATTATAGACTACAGGAACGAAACTGGTCAAAGACGAACTGACTGAAAACTTATATTCTTCACCTTCGTAAATTCCTACCTCTATGATTTCATCAAATTCAGCACCTCCTGCAAAACAGTCTCGGTACATTTCTAGTTCGATTTCATAAGTGCCTTCGTCTATGCAATTATACCTCATATTCGATGACAAGATATGTGCGGCGTCTAGTGGCAAAGTAAAAATTAGGACTGTAAGTAATAAGAGTAATTTTTTCATTCTGAATGGTTTATATCTGCTAATTGAAATCGAAGATATGAAGTATTTTGTGAATTAGGTTCTAATTTATTGAAATTTTCCATTGGTTTGCAGGCTCTTAGCTTTCGGCTGATGTACCTTAGCGACCGCTTCATCATTGGAAATAAGGAATGCGCCGTCCAGATCGCAATAATCGAAAAGTGGGGCAAGTGCGAGCATATGATTAATCCCTATACTGCTTTCTGTCATGCAGCCTGCCAGAAGTTTTTTATTTTCACTTTTGGCATATTTGATCAGTTCGATCACAGGTGTAATACCTCCACATTTAGTTAGTTTCAGTACGAATCCGTCGCAGTGCGCGGATAAACTTTTGGCGGAAGCCATAGTCGTCACACTTTCATCCGCTAAATGAGGAATCGAATAGCTACCTGCTTTCAGACTTGTCCAGTCGTGCTTTGGTCCTATCTGTTCCGCGTATGTCCCGCCCAGTTCTGCAATCTCGTTAATAACTTGGGGGGTCAAGCCCAAAGGGAAAGATCCGTTGGCATCAATTCCCCATCCTTTATTCTTGCTATTTAAGGCGGAAATCAACTCGTACGGTAGGGTGTTTTTTGCCTTGAGTTTGTACATCGGCCAAGGCTCGACAAGTCGCTGTTGTATTAATTCAGGACTATCTTCAAGCCCTATCGTTATCGACGAAACTGGCGTGTTTTTCGGGGAAATATTCAAAAAGTTTCCCACGGTCATATTTTTCATTTTCGCTTTCAGATCGATAAAAGACTGATCGAATGCGCAACGCACAAATGGGGAATCAGGACACACTTCCAACAGTACGTCATAGAATTCTTTAGTGGTAATATCTACTGATACTTCAGCTATTTTTTTACTTACATCGCGTGCCTCTTTCTCCAACTGTTCAGCCGTAATGCCGTAGTAGTCGATGGCGACAGTTTCACCATATCCATGAAAACCACGTGCAACATTTTCCACAATTAATTGGTACCTGTAAGTGTAGCTTCCGTGATGTATTCCAAATGGATTGCGTAATAATAACTTATTAAGGTGTAAATTTGTCTGCATTAGGGTGCTTCATTTCTAGCAGTGAAGATAGCGATTATTTTATCGCTTTAACCTTTTGACATCAACATTTGATCACGCAATTTCATACTTTTGGCAGAAGTTTGTGTGCTTTTCTTGAGATGACATAATCTATGATATAATTAATAAAACATGATACGTCTAATAGGATTTTTGATTTGCTCCTCATTTATACTTCAATCTTGTGATTTTTCATTCCGAGAAAAGCTTGAAGAGCAAGTGGAAGATGCAATATGGGCGGTTCCGCTGATCAACGATGAAATTAAATTGCAAGATATTTTTGCCGTTGCCAATACTGGCGATGTGGTGATTGAATCAGATGAGGAGGGAAAAGTAAGTGTTTCTTACCAAGGAGAAGTTTTAAATGATCCAGCAAGTGTGGTTTTTCCACCTTATTTTGGATTGATAGACATTCCTTTTAGTGACACTGTTTTTGCATTGGATTTAGCTGTTTTGGGTGTTGCCCAAGAGATTGATAGCGCAGTTCTACTAAGGGATGAGCTATATTTTAAATGCAGCTATTCAGGCGCTGAACAGCTTACAATAACAATTACGCTGGATGAATTTGTCAAGGATGGAAAATCTTTGACACAAGTAGTTACTCATCCCGGTTCATCGGACGGGACACCTGTTTTAGTTGAAGCTGCTCCTGCTAAAGTTGGAGGCCACAGCCTTTCAGATTATAATAATACACTAACTTTTAGATACGATGCAAGAACACCATCTGGTGAACGAATAAAAATTGATGGGGTAACAGTAAATTGGAATATTTTAGAATTTGCATATGCAGAAGGGTATTTCCCAAAATCCTCTAGAGAAGTTGTAGGATCTTTTATTCCCATTAATTTATATGATCGATGGGTTGCAGGAAGTATGGATTTTGTAGAGCCCAAAATTGTCGTTGATATCGAAAATTCTTTTGGGTTTTCAGTTGGTGCAGATTTCAAGGAAATGTCTTTGGTTACGCTAGATGATGATAACCTTGAATTAGAGTCGACATTACTCGATGATGGGATCTTTTTTAATTTTCCAGGCTTTGATGAAATGGGAGTTGTGAAATATACGAATTTCGAATTTACGAAAGACAATAGCAATTTTAAAGAGCTTTTTAATAATAAGATTAAGCAGTTCAATTATAGAATTGATGCCGTTTCTAATCCACTAGACCTCCCGGATTTCCGAGGGTACTTCAGAAACGATAATTATTATGCAGTTCAACTTAAGGTAGATGTACCAATGCATCTTGCAATTGATAACTTGACACTAGTTGATACATTTGACTTTACATTTGATTTTCCTGATGATGTGCTTGATACATTGGAACTAAAATTGATATTGGAAAATCGATTTCCCGTTGATGTAACTGCTCAGCTTTATATGCTTGATGAGAAAAATTCAATTATCGATAGTATGTTTCATGATGGAGAATTATTCTTAGCTGGTGGAACGTTCTCAGGTACGAATATGTTGACTGACATAGCAAAGGAAACTTTGTTCATCGATCTGACTGATGATCGAATTGATAATTTTAGGAGGACAAGAAGAATTTTAGCCAAGCCTACATTCAATAGTACGCCAAACGGAAGTGATCCTATCTGGATCTATGATTCCTATGGACTAGGAATTAAAATGGGAGCCAAATTCAGCTTAGACTAACAACACTTGATATGAAATATATTTTTACTGCCATCTTGAGCTTGCTTTTTACTCTGTCCAATGCTCAAGAAGAACTCAGTTTATTTTGGCATCCTGATGTAATGCAATCTGGTTTATTACAACCAGCGCAAGCACCAAAAGGAACATTTAATATTGGTTCTGGATCCACTTATTTTCACATGGATTTACGAGGCCCCCGGCTAGCAAATTTTTTCCTCGGTGTTGATTATCCACGACAGCTTGCGGAAGGACTAAGTAGGAATTACCTTAGCATGGATGCATCATTTCATGTACTCGATATAGGGTGGAAGAAAAACGACATATATTATAGATTGGGATATCATTCTACTTCTAGTTTCTACATTAATTTTTCGCCTGATTTAGCTGAACTCCTTACTTTAGGTAATGGTGGATTAGTTGGTCAAACCATTAATCTCGGGCCAGATTTGTACTCTAGACATGGCAACGAATTGTACTTTGGGATGAGCGTGCCTATTTACGATGATATGTATCGAATCGGTGGTAATTTTAAGTTACTCACAGGCGTATATGATGTAAGCACGCCAAGAAACGAGATCAGTCTCACGACCGGAGAAGAAATTTATGAGATCACCTTAGAAAATGACTACTTGATTAATAGCTCATTCAATGACTTTAATTTCAGACTGCGAGAATTTCTGCCGTTCAACAACCCCATCAGAGATAACGCAGGTGTTTCATTGGATTTCGGATTTCAATATTCAGAAGGGCCATGGGATTTTTCAGCGAGTTTACTTGACGTAGGATTCATGGTATGGCGAGCCAACACAACTAATATAGAAAGTAAAGGTTCCTTTCAATTCAATGGCTTTACACTTGACGAAATAACAAGAGACACACTAATCCAACTTGCAGATTCATTGCAAGGAATTTTCGGGACAGAAATTACAAATTCTAGTTATACGACATTCACGCCTGTTAAAGTCGTGCTTTCTTCGCAGTATCATTTTCCTAAATGGAGGCTGGGAGGTATGCTTTACGGAGAATTCAAGCAGAATAGATTCTTGCCAGCAGTGGGTTTAAACGCATCTAGAAAGTTCTGGAATTTTTGGGATTTAGGAATTTCTTACGCATATAAAAATAATACGTACAGCAATTTGGGACTACATTCGGTCATGAATATAGGACCACTACAATTGTATGCTTTGTCGGATAATGTTGTAGGTGTTTTCTTACCTTGGCAAAACTTAAAAGTTAATTTTAGACTAGGTGCAAACCTGAACTTTGGACTTCCCAAGAAACCTAAAGTACACAGCGAGACCGCGTCGTTATTTTAAATTCAATTATGAGATATACACTACTACTAATGTTATTTGCTAGTTTCCTTCACGGACAATTTGATTATGGCTGTGATGGAGAAAGATATATAAATGAAGTACTACCCGATATAGAGAAGACTACGGTAATATACGGTAGTAATTTGGACGTAACGGGTGAGCTGATTGATTTGAGCATGGATATTTACAGTCCAAAGAATGATGATGCGAACGGTAGACCTGCAATTGTTTTTGCTCATGGAGGATCATTCATTGGTGGAAGTAGGGATGAAATGGATGATATCTGCCGACGATATGCAAGAAGCGGCTATGTGTCAGCAACGATAGATTATAGACTTTTGAATTTATTCCAGGGCTTACCGGATTCAGTAAAAGCACTTGATATAGCAGTTAAAGCGTCTCACGATATGAAAGGGGCAATTCGCTGGTTTAAGAACTCCGCAATTAACGATGGAAATCCATATAATATAGATCCAGATATGATGTTCATTGGTGGTTATTCTGCAGGTGCGGTAACGGCACTAATTACTGGAATTCTAGATGAAGACGAGGCGACACTGCCATTCATAGTTGACCTTCTGGAAGAGAATGGTGGCTTCCAAGGAACGACAGGAAATCCGGATTATCTTCCTTTAGGAGAGGAAATTCGTGGAATTGTAAATTACAGTGGAGCGATATATGATCTGTCATGGTTTGACGAAGAAGATCCCATTGTCGCGAGTTATCATGGAACAGCTGACGAAACGGTGCCTTACGATTATGCCTTTGTAGTTGTTCTAGGTCAAGAAATTGTTCCCTTGCATGGAAGCGGGAGTTTTCACGAGCATCTTGATGAGCTGGGTATCGATAATTATCTGTACACGGTTCCAGGTGGAGGACATGTTGATATTTATTTCGGTGCCGAGTATGAAGAAGAACGAACCGAAGCTTTAGCAAATAGCGATACGATTTTCGGGACGATTATCTGTGGCACATTGGTAGATGTCGAAGACATTGAATATTTAACTGTTAAAACCTTCCCTAACCCTACGGAGACGATGCTGTTTTTCGAGGGTTTATCTTCTAGTGCGACGATAAGAATATACAATGCAGCAGGAGAGTTGATATCTGAATCTTCCTACAATAATGGCCTTGATGTCTCTGCATTTACTGCTGGGGTTTTTTACTACACTGCCCAAGACGAATCCAGCACGTATGCTGGGAAGTTTATTAAGTTATAAGATGAAGTAATTCCTTCTTATATGAGAGGGCGTTTGTTGAGTGATCTTTTATTTTGGCTTCCGCCAAAAGTGAGGGGCTATTGGTGTGGAAAGGAGCAGAGGTTGATATACTGCTTAGTGCTTTCTTCTACGTTCCTGGAGAGATTCAATCTGTTTTAACCCGCAATATGCATTAAGATATATATTACGATCTCAAAGTGCCTCGATAGTGTGCACTTCCAGCTCTTTTGTTACTCATCGTGATAGTGACCACCTCCGCGCTTCCAAACAAATGTTGAGCTCCCATTCTCTTTATATTTTAACCAATGTATTAGTTAGAACTTTGTACTGATGCTAGAACTATCAATGAAATATGAATTTTTATGATTGAGTAAAAATTAGCTAGACTGTATATTTCGCAGATGGTTCAAGATGTAATAGATTTTCTCATTCCTAATTTGGGTATAATACCAATTCTGTTTTAAGGTTTCACTTTATTTTCAAGAATTATTAAATCAAGTACAAGGCAGAAAACGCAAGGATAGCTTCAGCTATCATGAGTATTTCTAACGAAGTAATTGCTTTTATAAACTTGAAAATATGCGAAATTCTAAAACAGAATTGGTATAAGAGATGGACTTGCTAATTGGCCTCTTGTATGACTTGTGATTTTGTCATTCAGTTTCACTGTGCTATCTTAGTAATTGATTGTCCAGAAATTTAAGACGTATTATTTTGACAACAGTTTTGAAAACAAGCCTGAATTTACAAAGGGAAATGGAATAGCTTTACATAGGTAAATATTTAGCACCCGAAGCACTAAGGTATTATCATGAAAAAAATAAAAATCATTGTTTTTGTATTAATCTGCCTATTTAGTATGGAAGCTACCGCTCAGAAAAGTCAATCCGTATACAAACTAAATAAGAAATTAAAGAGAGTTGAAAATCTTGACTCATTAATCAATTATGAAGTGAGTGAGGTTAATCGCTTGTATCAGCGAAGCCTCTATTTTCGCAAGTTGATGGTAGAATTTTCCAACGAGTTAAAAGCAGACCAAGAAAGACCTCTCGGATCACAAAGCCTCAACTTTATTAAGAGTAATACAAATGTGTTTATGGCGCTAAGAGATTCATTGTATCAATATACTTACAAGTATGAAAAGGCAATGAAAATCTCACAATCTAGCCTCAAAAGAAAAGGTATCACCGAATTGGAAAGAACCAAAGCAGTGATGTTGTCGACAGCATGCGCTCTCGTTCTCTACGATAATTATTTGCTGGGAGTAGTTCTCCTTGAGCAAGATAGTAGAGTGCGAAGAGTTGCTAATGCCTCAGATAAAGGCTTTGAAGTTCGCCCCAATCAACTCCTTAAAATCACCCAATCTGCAAACTCCTCGAAAAACCAAAAACGAATTATTAAAGGCCTGAAATTTGTAGAACGACGACAGGAAATGTTCGCTGAAGAAGGTGATAAAGATTACACCTTTTTGCGCGACTTGATTAGTTCTAGCCCCTCAAATGGTTATTTGAAAAGGATTGACTCTAGCGGCCGTTTTGCTAGAAAACTGGAGTTGTCTCAGATTTTCATCAGTGACCTCATGGCTGATATTAGCAACAATAGTCTAAATAGTCTTAGTAAATTTTTTGGGAACACAACTGGAATGGTAGCCACCAGAACTGGGATAATGTATGGCGATCCAGCCTTAAAACACGAGATTCTTAAGGAGTTGCAACCACTGGACATCTTGTTAGAGAAAACCCCATTTAGGTTGACGGATAAGTTTATTCCTGGTTATTTTGGACATGCAGCTATTTGGGTGGGCAACGGATCGGAACTACAGAGTATTGGAGTGTGGGATCATGAAGTAATTCAAAAATATCACCACGATGTTGCTCCTAATGGTGATTTGGAAAGTGAAAATGGAAAGAATATTGTTGAAGCTCTGCGTGAGGGAGTTAAGTTGAGTACGCTTGATGAATTTTTAAACGTAGATGATCTTGTAATACTTAGGCCTATCTTCCACGATAGTGTTTCAATAGACCTAAGAAAAGAATCGTTGTTATTGGCCTTCCGTCAAGTGGGAAAGGAGTATGATTTTAATTTCGATATTAATACTACAGAGAAGATTGTTTGTTCAGAGTTGGCTTACGTCTGTTATCCTAAAATCAAGTGGACTACAGAAAAAGTGGTGGGCAGGCACACCATCAGCCCTGATAATATTGCTACTTTGGTGTGGGAAAGTGATCAGATGAAACTTGTTTCTTTTTATCGAGATGGAGTGAAATGTGACGAGGAGGATCAGGAAAAATTACTCAGGAAATTAGTTTCTGGGGAAAACTAGACCGTATTTCAATTAGATACTTAAGCAATGCTACATAAAATAGAACACGAACTGATGTCCTGCACCATAGATTCTACTGGTGCTGAAATATCTTCTCTGCTTGATAAAACAACAGGGCAAGAATACATATGGCAAATCAATAAGTCCGTGTGGGGTAGTAGCTCTCCAGTCTTGTTCCCGTCGATCGGAAAGATCAAAGACGATAAAGTAATTTATAATGGCATCGACTTCGCCATGACAAAGCACGGAATTATTCGACACAACGATGCGCTTGAATTTACGCAACATAATGAATCTAAATGCTCATTTACTCTCGCCAGCTCTGATGAAACATTAAAGCGATATCCCTTCATATTTACTTTTTCAGTTGTCTATGAGCTCATTGACAAGCGCTTGATTATGAACTATGAAATTGAGAATCGAGATACTGTTCCTATGTATTTTTCTTGTGGTGGACACACTGCATACGCCTGTCCGCTGACCGATGAAATCAAGCTTACGGATTATGTAGTTGAATTTCCCGCGACCTTTGATTTTATGGCTGATACCCTAGGATCAACCGGATTATTGTCGGATCGCAAGCGTAAAATTGAGGCTGATGAAAACCTTCTGTCACTTTCGGAAACATTATTTAAAGAAGACGCTTTGATATTTTCTGATATAGATTTCGACTGGGTACGATTGCGACGAAAGAACGAAGAAAAAGGTATCAAAGTTCGATTTACTGGCTATCCACATCTTGCCCTGTGGTCCAAGCCAGGTGCAGATTATCTGTGCATAGAGCCTTGGCTGGGATTACCCGATCATGAGAACGAATCAACTGATTTGGCTAAAAAGTCGACTTATAAAATGATAGAAGCAGGTACTACATTTTCCATTGCGATTGAAATAGAAATAGAGTAATACCAATTCTGTTTTAGAATTTAGCATATTTTCAA